>JBBSNU010000558.1:0-3858 GCA_038260455.1 Chroococcales cyanobacterium
ACGTCCGTAGTATTCACTTTTTACCATTTTTCTAAAGATAGGCTATACCAATCCTAAATAATTATCCTTACCGCCAAAATAAATGTTCTTTCCCCAAAATCAATGTGTAGGTACACGCCAGTGCCGTGTCCGGGACACGGCACTGCCGTGTCCCGACAGATGGATTTTGGGTAAATGACATTTATGTTAGCGGTAAGGTTAATGATTTAGGATTGGTATAGCATATCTTTAGAAAAATGGTATAAAGTCCTTACTACGAACCGGGGAGGACTAAAGTCCTTACTACAAACCTTTTCGGACTAAAGTCCTTATTACGAATCGGTGTTTGTAGGCTCTACAACAGACATATAATCTAGTTTTACCTTCAGTAATGACAGCACAACAAAAAACTTGGAGTCAAAGATTTGAATCAGCGCTGCACCCAGCGATCGCCCGATTCAATGCTAGTATTGGCTTCGACATTGAACTGATTGAGTACGACTTGACTGGTTCTGTCGCTCATGCTAAAATGCTCGCCAAAACGGGTATTATTTCCGCAGCAGAAGGCGAACAGTTAGTCAATGGTTTGGAACAAATCCGCCGCGAATACCGCCAAGGTCTTTTTGTGCCGGGGGTTGATGCAGAAGATGTTCACTTCGCCGTAGAGAAGCGGCTGACGGATATTGTGGGGGATGCGGGCAAAAAGCTGCACACTGCTCGATCGCGCAACGACCAAGCAGGCACCGATACTCGTTTGTATTTGCGCGATCGCATCGCCGAAATTCGCCAGCAATTGCGGGAATTTCAAGGGGTTTTGCTGGAAATTGCGGAACTTAACGTCGAAACTTTAATCCCCGGTTACACGCACTTGCAGCGCGCTCAGCCGATTAGTTTGGCTCATTACCTGTTAGCTTATTTTGAAATGTCCGATCGCGATTGGGAACGTCTCGGCGATGTCTTGAAGCGAGTGAATATTTCGCCTTTGGGTTGCGGCGCGCTGGCGGGGACGACTTTTGGGATCGACCGACATTATACGGCAGAACTCTTGCAATTTGACAAGGTTTATGCTAATAGCTTGGATGGAGTGAGCGATCGAGATTTTGCGATCGAATTTCTCGCAGCCAGCAGCTTGATCTTGGTACATTTGAGCCGCCTGTCAGAAGAAATGATTTTGTGGGCTTCTCACGAATTTGGATTTATCACGCTCAAAGATAGCTGCGCTACAGGTTCTAGCATCATGCCCCAGAAAAAAAATCCCGACGTGCCAGAGTTGGTGCGCGGCAAAGCGGGACGGGTGTTTGGTAACTTGCAAGCCTTGTTAGTAGTAGTGAAGGGACTTCCTTTGGCCTACAACAAAGATTTGCAAGAAGATAAAGAAGCTTTGTTTGATACCGTGAAAACGGTACAGGCTTGCTTGGAAGCAATGACGATTTTGCTCAGGGAAGGAATCGCGTTTAACGGATCGCGCCTCGCCGCAGCAGTTACGGAAGACTTTTCTAACGCTACAGACGTAGCAGACTACTTAGCCGCTAAAGGCGTTCCCTTCCGGGAAGCTTACAACCTTGTCGGGAAAGTCGTCAAAACTTGCCTTTCGGGGGGCAAACTCCTCAAAGATTTGACACTTGAGGAGTGGAAAGACTTGCACCCAGCTTTTGAGACAGACATTTACAGCGCGATCGCGCCTCAGCAAGTGGTGGCGGCTCGCAATAGTTACGGAGGTACCGGGTTTGAACAAGTGAGAAAATCACTTATCGCTGCGCGCGATCGGCTGGCCTAAACATCGTTAAATTCTCGGACAAATTCCGGCTGGCTATCTCTCCTTAGAACGATCGTGTTTTCCACTCTGGTTCTAAATTGGGCAGATAGCCTGACTCTATTACTCTTCAGCAGCAGCCATATCTTTGTCCCGTCCGCCGCCGCCGCTCATGGCGCCCATCCCGCCGCCATTGCCGCCGTCAAATCGCCTTCTCTTGTTGGAGAACATATCTTGATTTCTCCGCTTGCGAAACTTACGAGCGTATGCTTGATTTCGTTGTGCCTTCTCTTTCTTGAGATTGCGGCGCTTAGCCATTATGACCTCACTAATAAACATTGACATTCCCCTGGCTTTCACACCTGGGGATTTTTAAGCTTGACACTCTGTACACTCTTGTTGACTGAGATTCTTGCTTGGGCGAAGTCACTTGCTGGCGACAGGATTGCTCCAGTCTCAGTAGAGATGTCTTCTCCCCAAGCTTGAATTCCGGTATGCCCTACCGTACTCGATCAGTTCTCTTGATGTAGTGTTTTGTTAAAATTTAGTTTCCCTAAACCGTAACACCTATCGGTGTAACTACGCACCCAACTAATCCAGTTAAGTTTTTACGTTGTCTAGTTATACTCAATTTTAGACCGATGACCATCATAGCACACCCCGCACTCTTACCCAGAAATCAAGAACGCGCTGTTAAAGTCCCTCTCTAATCCGCGCCCGATCGGACGCAATGTTTTTAATCTCCCAGAATATTGTTCTCAAAATCGATAAATAGCACAAATGACACTCAATCCCGGTGACTTAGCTCCTGTGTTCAGCCTGCCCGACGCTGCAGGCAATTTGGTGAGCCTCGCAGATTTGCGAGGGCGGCGAGCTGTACTCTATTTTTACCCTCGGGATAATACCCCCGGCTGTACGAAAGAAGCTTGCGGCTTTCGCGACATTTACTCTGAATACCGGGCGCGCAATATTGCAGTGCTCGGCGTTAGCACTGACGACGCAAAATCTCACGCCAAGTTTGCAGCCAAATATCAACTGCCTTTTCCTTTGCTGTGCGACTCAAACGCCGAAGTCGCTACCGCCTACGGCTGTTACGGA
Organism: Chroococcales cyanobacterium; assembly: GCA_038260455.1. Lineage (GTDB taxonomy): Bacteria > Cyanobacteriota > Cyanobacteriia > Cyanobacteriales > Microcoleaceae > Microcoleus. The sequence goes on from JBBSNU010000558.1 coordinate 2,831, forward strand.
CTCAAAAAATTTATGGGCAAAGAATTTATGGGCATTACTCGATCGACCTTCGCGATCGACCCTGATGGTAGGATTGAAAAGGTTTATTGCAAAATCAAACCAGAATCTCACGCAGCGGAGATTTTAGCAGACTTGCTAGAAATCTCGCCTGAATGACAAATGCAAAATTAAGACTCCAGAGCCGCGAGCTAGGAGGCCTCCAATTACTCTCTCCTAAACAAGCTTTTGAGTTTATGCGTCGATTGTGGCAAATAGTACAAACTGTGCTGGGGCTGATTTTTCGCCATCCCGTCACTGGTACTGCGGTGATTCCCATATTACCTGACGGGCGAATTGTGTTAATTCGCCGCCGCGACAACGGTCGCTGGGGACTGCCGGGAGGTATGGTGGACTGGGGAGAAGATGTTCCGACAACAGTGCGGCGGGAATTGGCGGAGGAAACAGGACTCAATTTAGTCAAAATCCGTCGCTTGGTGGGCGTTTATTCGGGTGCAGATCGAGACCCGCGCCTGCACTCAATTTGTATCGTGGTAGCTGCAGAGGTGGAAGGAAAGATGCAAGTTCAGGATACGCTGGAAATCAGCGAGGTTGAGGCTTTTTTGCCGACGGCGATCCCGGAGGACGAACTCAGCCACGATAACGACAAGCACTTGCAGGACTATTTTCAAGGCCTGACAACTTTGGCTTAAACCGACGGGCCGTCCAAATTTTAGCAAAGTCGGGAATTACCTCGCCGGAGCGTCGATTGAGGAATTAAAACATTAACTCCTCCCGATCGATCAGGGAGCTCGAACAAAAGTCTAAAATTTCGATCGCCCCGCGACGAGTGTCAGAAAACAAGTATCCGTTTTTGGTCGGAGTCAACAGTTGCCTGTGATGAGTGTGGAATTAATTTTTAATGTAGGACTTACGCATGGCGGGCCCGTGAAACTGGGTTTTTCACCGCTCTTAAAGACTAAGAGCCAATATTTGAGAAAAAAACCCGATTTCTGCCATCAGGGTGCCTTCCTACTTGAATTCAAAATCTC
>JBBSNU010000559.1:0-3858 GCA_038260455.1 Chroococcales cyanobacterium
CATTATTCAACAGCAACCAAAGTCAGTTTTGTGTCTGCCAATCCAACATCAAGGAAAGGCGATCGGCATTCTTTACCTCGAAAACAATCTGACAACAGGTGCATTTACTCCCGACAGATTAGCAGTCTTACAAGTTTTATCCTCCCAAGCCGCCATCTCTATAGAAAACGCCCAACTCTATGCTAACTTAGAAACCAAAGTCGCAGAACGAACCCAAGAACTCCAGCAGTCAGAAACTCGTTTTCGACAACTTTATGAGCAATCGGGCGATGCTATTCTGCTGTTAGATGAAGGCGCTTTTATCGACTGCAACTCCGCAACGGTCAAAATGATGCGCTGCACTGACAAACAACAGCTTCTTTCCCTACATCCGGCTCAACTTTCCCCGGAGATTCAACCTGACGGTAGAGAGTCTTTTGAGAAAGCCGAAGCAATGACAGCCATAGCTTTCTTGCGAGGAAGTCACCGCTTTGAATGGATGCACCGCCGCACCGACGGAGAAGATTTTTGGGTAGAAGTATTGCTGACAGTAATTCCTTTAGAGGGTAAGGAAATTCTGCACGCGGTGTGCCGAGAAATTGGCGATCGCAAACAAGCGGAATCAGCCTTGCACTCAAAAAATCAGGAATTAAGCGATACTCTGCAACAACTCGAAGCTACCCAAGAAGGATTGATTCAATCAGAAAAAATGGCAGCTTTAGGGCAACTTGTGGCTGGAGTTGCCCACGAAGTTAACACTCCCCTCGGTGCAATTCGATCGTCTGCGGGAAATGTTTCTAAGTTCTTAAATCAAACTCTAGAACAGTTGCCGGCACTGTTTCAATCTCTCTCCCCAGACGAAACACATAATTTTTTAAATTTACTCCAGCGTTCCATGCAACAAGAAACAAACTTATCAACGAAAGAAGAACGCAAATTGAAAAGAGCTTTGAAAAGCCAACTGCAAGAATTAGGAATAGCCGATGCAGATATCGCAGCCGATCGCCTAGTAATGATGGGAGTGTATAGTGAAATTGACAGCTTTGTGCCGCTGCTGCAAAAACCCGATAGCTTGCACGTACTAGAAATCGCCTACAAACTTTCTGAGTTAAAAAGAGGCCTCGCTACGATCAACACAGCCACAGATAGGGCATCAAAAGTCGTGTTTGCCTTGAAAACTTATGCTCACTACGAACAGTCGGGAGAAAAGACAGCAGCCATTATTACAGAAGGCATTGAAACAATCTTAACCCTTTATCAAAATCAATTAAAACAAGGCGTTCAGGTAGTGAGAAACTATGCAGAAATTCCGCCGATACTGTGCTATCCCGACGAACTAAATCAAGTGTGGACAAATCTGGTTCACAATGCTTTGCAAGCAATGGATTATCGAGGGACTCTCACAATTGATTTGGCCCAGCAATCCGGGCAGGCTAAGATTAGTGTTACCGACAGCGGTAAGGGGATAGCAGAAGAGATTAAATCCAAAATATTTGACCCGTTTTTTACTACTAAGCCGGCAGGAGAAGGTAGCGGTTTGGGGTTAGATATTGTGAAGAAAATTGTTGAGAAACATCAGGGAACGATTGAAGTGGCATCGATTCCGGGTCAAACTACATTTCATGTTTTTCTGCCAATGAGCGGCGAATGAGTCGGTCAGGGCGATCGCATCGCATAATTATTATAGCGATGGGTCATCGCGATAGTCCCGATCGCACTACACTCCGAAAATTATTATTCCAGCAAGGGAAACGCTATTAGTTCATAATTTTACTGAATAAGCCGAATTTAGGCGGAAACTAGCGATCGAGCCGGAATACTTGCACTATGTGGATTATACTTAGCTAAGGCTCTGCGTAAACACTTGTTCAATCAAAGTTGTGGGAGGCTCGATCGATCTAACTTGCTCGATCTGAAAATGCGATCGGGCCCACTAAGTTAATTGACTATTTTTGCGTTAATTACTAATGATAAACGAGGAATAATAAATGTCTAAACCAGTTATTTTATGTGTTGATGACGAAAGAATGGTGTTAGACAGTCTCAGGACTCAACTATCAGCATCATTTGGCAATGATTATATCTATGAAGCAGCCGAGGATGCTGATGAAGCTTTAGAATTAATGCAAGAATTAACTGAAGATGATGTGAGTATTGTGGTGATTATTTCTGATTGGTTAATGCCCGGCATGAAGGGAGACGAGTTACTGATTCGCATCCATGAGAAATTCCCTAAAGTTGTTAAAATTATGCTCACAGGTCAAGTTGACGAAGCAGCTATTGGCCGAGCCAAAGAATTCGCAAATCTCCACTCCTGCTTATCTAAACCTTGGTCAGAAGCTGAATTACTGGAAACCATTAAATCTGGTTTATCTAATTTATGAAACAACAGGTAATTATCTGTGTAGATGATGACAACACTGTACTCAAAAGCCTCAAAGCAGAACTTCAAGAATCGGTCGGTAATGCTTATCTCATAGAAATTGCCGAGGGTGGGGAGGAAGCATTAGAGTTGCTGGAAGAATTACTGTCAGATGGGTATGAAGTACCGTTAATTATTTCCGACCAGATCATGCCGGAGATGAAGGGAGATGAACTATTAAAACAAGTACATCTAATCTCGCCCCAAACTATCAAAATCATGCTGACAGGGCAAGCAGATATTGAAGCGGTGGGAAATGCGATCAAAAATGCAAATTTATATCGTTATATATCCAAACCCTGGCAACGAGAAGACTTGAGTTTAACAGTAAAAGAAGCACTACACAGTTATCAGCAAAATCAACTGCTAGTAGCACAAAATGCCCAGCTTCAGCAAATGAATCAGGAATTGGCGGATTTAAACCGCGAGCAATCGCTACTGATTGCGACACTCCACGACAACGAAAATCGCTTGATGCAGTTTTTAGAAGCAATGCCGGTAGGCGTGGGAGTGCTGAATGCGGATGGCAAAGTTTACTATATCAATAAAAAAGCAAAGGAGATATTTGACAAAAAATTCGTGTCTGATGTGCCAGCCGAACAACTATCAGATGTTTATCAAGTTTATCAAGCCGGAAATCTTCAACCTTGCCCCGTGGAAAACTTGCCCGTCATCCGGGCATTGAGGGGCGAAACTTCTGTGGCTGACGATTTAGAAGTCCGGCACGGCAATCGGGTTATTCCCCTAGAAATTCATGCTACCCCGATTTACGATAAACAAAATCAAATTGTCTATGCTATCAACACTCTTGTAGATATCACGGAACGCAAAGAAGCTGAAGCCGAGCGCAAAAAGTTCATTGAGGAGCTCTTTGAGGTTAATTGCAGTTTGGAACTTTCACTCGATGCAGAATTAGAAATCGTTGAGGCGACAAGCCGTTTTGTACCCAATCAGTTTTTATCTTTTTTGGGATGTGACAGCATTGTGGGTGTTAAATTGGGAGACGCGGTGGAGCTGGAAATGTCGATTTTGTTTTCTGACATCCGCGACTTCACCACTCTTTCGGAACAGATGACACCAGAAGAAAATTTCATTTTTATAAATTCATATTTAAGTTATATGGAACCGCTGATTGTGGAAAATCAGGGGTTTATTGATAAATATATTGGGGATGCAATTATGGCTTTGTTTAGCGATGGCGCGGATGATGCTGTGAAAGCGGGAATTGCGATGCTGCACACTCTTGCTGAATACAATCGAGAGCGCGCTGCTGCGGGCGAGGTGCCGGTTCAGATTGGGGTGGGAATTAATACTGGTTCTTTGATGTTGGGTACTGTTGGCGGAAACAGCCGGATGGACGGTACTGTTATTGGTGATGCGGTTAATTTGGCTTCTAGAATTGAAAGTTTGACGAAGAATTATGGGGTGTCGCTGTTAATTACTCAACAGACTTTCGA
>JBBSNU010000560.1:0-3858 GCA_038260455.1 Chroococcales cyanobacterium
CTTGCTTTAGAACACCGCTGAGTGTACCAATTTTTAACTCGCGGTGGAGTGGCACAACGCAAACAATTTCTCCGTCTGGGAGAGGTTTTTTGAGGACAATATGGCTACCCGTTTGCCTAGCTTGATAGAAGCCCAGACGTTCTAGCACACGAATTACTTCGAGGCTTGATATTCTAGGCAATCGAGGCATAGCTAACCTCTATGCTAGTTACAAACCTGGGACTTATTTTTGGTAAGGGACACTCTTCGAGATAAAGTCTTGTAGCTTCTTTGAGATTGGCGATCGCTTCTTCAATCGTTTCGCCTTGGTCAACTGTGCCGACTTCTGGACATTCGGCAATGTACATATCTTCTTCTTTGTAAATGATGGCTGTGAAGCTTTGAGTGCTCATAGTTTTTTTGCTTCCATCATCAGAGGTTGCTTGCTTTCTATTACCTAGTTTATCTCGGATGAATCATTTTTACAAGTATAGGGTTGAAATGGGCGATCGCTACGGGATAGCTGCGCCGCGCGGGCTTTTTCAGAAATTTGCGAGACGAAGGGCGATCGCATTTTCATCTCGTGCCTGACTGTATTTCTATCTAGCCACGAGGAATTATGCTGTAATTTTCATTACGAGTATTGTAAAATAGTTTGCTATAATTATCTTAGTCAACGCTAAGAAATGCTAGCCATGACCCAAGCTCCTTCAATCACAACTGAATATCAAGTAACTGTAAATTATCCAGTCTGGCAAAAAGTTGAGCAAATTGCTGAACAATTCAACTTGTCTGTTTCTGAACTATTGGAACATATAGCCCAGGGTCAACTGAAAGTTGTTGCTGTTTCAACTAATTCGGAACCACTGAGCGATCGCGATATTGCAAATTATTTCATTTGGTTAGCCTCGCAATCCGATGTAGAAATAAATGCTTACAAGCTACAAAAACTCATGTACTACGCTCAAGCTTGGCATTTAGCAATTTATGACACGCCACTTTTTAATGCGGATTTTCAAGCGTGGGTTCACGGCCCGGTTATTCCGGCTTTATTAGAGCGATATACAAGCCTATTTAGCTGGGAACCAATTGCAAAAAAAATCGAACAACCGAAACTTTCTGAAGAAATAGAGGATTTTCTGGAAGAGGTTGCAGAGGCATATTCTGAGTATGATGATGAAACTTTGGAAGGAATGACTTGCGATGAAATGCCTTGGCTAGAAGCGAGAGGGAATATACCTAGAGACGAATCTTGTCATGCCATTATTTCTCAAGAATCGATGAAAAAATATTATTCGGCTCGTGTCAAAGAAGAAACCTCAGTCTAAAATTGTCCCTTCAGCACTCATTTTCTAAATAATAAACGATGAGGCTACTATGAATCAGGTAGCTCAAGTTATGCTAGGATACTATTGCGAAAAGTAGTGACATGACACGCGATCGCTCCCATTAAAATCCTGATTGCCTATGTTAAAATTATGGAAGCTCAACCACGAGAAGTACAAAACTACCTGAAAGCCGACGGGACAAGTCCCTTTGAAGGATGGCTTGATTCCCTTCAAGATACTAAAACTGTATCTAAAATCAAGAAGCGACTGAGGCGAGTTGAGCTTGGCAATCTGGGAGATTATCGCTCAGTAGGAGCGGGAGTTTATGAACTTAAAATGGATTATGGCCCAGGCTATCGGGTTTATTTTGGACAAGTCGGGTTAACAGTTGTGTTGCTGCTATGTGGCGGTGATAAAAGCACTCAAGAACGAGATATTAGCCAAGCTAAAAAATACTGGATAGATTATGAAAGAACTCAAAGTGCCAACAAGTAGAAGCTACCATGAATACTTGATTTCTTCTTTAAAAACCCCCGAAAGTGCTGCTGGCTATATCGAGGCCATGTTGGAATTGGAGTCAGAAGGCCCCGAACCTGAATTGCTGCGAGCAGGACTTAAAGATGTGGTGGATGCTTATTTACAGATGAATGAGTTATCGGCGGGAGCTAAATTTATATATGAGAAGCTCGATCGGATGTTGTCTGAGAATGGGGGTGAAGAAATTTATGCTTTGATAACTCTACTAGATGAACTGGGGTTGCAGTTAGCTGTCGCAGTAAAATAGGTTAATTAATAAAGGAGTTAGGAGCGATCGCGCTTGGGGATGAGGTGAAATAAGGAAGGGCGATCTGGCTTTTGCAGAAAGTTGGGAGACGAAGGGCGAGCGCTCTTTTTCTAAAATTGGAATAGGAGGGGCGATCGCCCTTTTTTAAAAGTTGGGAGATGAAGGGCGATCGCTCAATTTTTTTAAACTACACATCATTAATTGAGCAAATTCCGTCTTCTATCCATCTGTTTATTTCATCTCTTAAATAATCAATAATGTCGATCAAAAGTTGTTGCATAGCTCCATTATTTCCTATTAAGTCATCTTTTTTGTCATCCCATTCCTCTTCAAGAATGTCGTGTACAAATTTTGAGTATCTTGGATGACTCCCTTTATGGAACGTAACTGACAGAAGGAAACGGTTAATATCAGTGTCGTGATCCTTATGAAAAAGGTGGTGGTTTATTGCTGCACGTGTCAAACTGCTATTTGCCCATACCTCAAGTGGTATAATATGGTGCGCGACAAATCCTTTTTCTTTACTAGAAAATTTAGATCCCCGAGCAAGTTCTAGTTTAGACTCGTCAATTATTCCACCAGCCATCGTAAGTATAGCAAGTAGTTCTTCAAATGTAACATCTAACTGAAGTATTTCGCCATCCTTCTTTGCCTTTTTATTTTGTAGAAGCAGCTTTTTTGTAGAGGGATCAAACTTTCCCCAATAATCTCCTGGCTCAATATTCAAAGACTTTACCAGTGGCGAGCTAGATTTGATCGTAATATTATGAAAGGATCTTTTCGTTGACATTAAGACACCTCAACCCCAAGTAACGCCAAGATCAACATTAAAAGTTCTTCTATCTCATTATCATTAAAAAGATTTCGGAGACGCTTGTCATGCTTTGAACGATCAAATTTACGAACCTTGCGGATAACTTCTTGCTGCTGAGGTTTTAATTTACCTTGCTGTTCTAGTTGATCCAATTGTTCGCCAAATTCATTCAGTAGTTCTTGAAGTGTCAGATTTTGAAAGTTACTTCTATATTTATCAGGATCAAATTCTACCGATCTTCGTTTAGAAGTAAAATCAGGAAGATTTGGAAGTCTAACCCCTCCAAGTGCAAAAGCAAATGCAATTACCCCAAATACCACTCCAAATGCGATTTTGAAACACAATTTCAGTATAAACCAAACTACCTCCCAGATTCCAGAAAGCACTTTTGAAGTAGTTTCATTACGATCTTCAGAGGATGATTTTATTTTCCCCATGTTACTGTTAATGTTCCTGCTTTAAACAATAAATTTGACGGACGAGAATGTTTAGACTAAAAAATTAATACCTTTTGATATAATATCATCTAATTTCATTTTATTCGTTAGCAAATAGTCTGCTTTAGTAGCCATTTTTACCTCAAAATATATTGAATTAAGTAGGATTTAGTTGCTAAAGTATCAAACAGTAGGATAGACTAGGAAAATTATAGGCAAAACCCCACCCCCTACTCGATATATGGACGTTCAAGAAGTTTTAGAATGCGCTGACAATCTTGTATTCACCAAAACGCAAAAACACCTAGACCATCTTCAAGAAGCTATATTGCGCGGTACTTGGCAACGCCAGAAATACCCTGAAATTGCCAAAAGCTGCCACCGTAGCGAAGCTCATGTCAAAAAAGTCGCATCAAAATTATGGAAGCTTTTATCAGAAACATTAGGTGAAGACATCAATCAATCTAACTTTCGCCCAACTGTAGAGAGATGGCAATTCTCGAATTTCTCCATTAC
>JBBSNU010000561.1:0-3845 GCA_038260455.1 Chroococcales cyanobacterium
AGTGCTGGTTTTATTATAAAGTACCAATTATCAAGTACCAATGACCAAACAATGTCCGATATTTTTGTGATGGTTCGCAATCAGAGTAACGTCGCCATGACTTCAGTTGACGGCATTGCATTTGTCACTTTACTGACTCAAACAGGACGAGTAGTAGCCGAGGAGATAGTTGACCTGTTTGAGGCAGATGTGAACTTTGATGACCTGAAACAGGGAAAATATACTGTAGTTGTCAGGCACGAAAGCGTCGAACCCCGATCGGCAAGCTGTAATGTTACAATCACCGATGAAGATCGGGTTATCATGCTGACATTTGTTTACTTAGAGCTAGAACGAGTGCTGCTCCGCATTCAAACTTCAACCGAAGAAAGATTATGACAGTAAAAGTTACTCCACCAAATTCAATTAAAATGTTTCGCTATCGAGTACATTTCTTGGCAAAAGACCTCTGGAGGGAAAAAAACCCGGTTTGTCGGATGAATCTGGCTTTACAGTTAGCCGATGTGGCGACAACGCTGGCTAGGTTGGAAGTAGAAGAGGCGCGAAAATTTCAACAAGAGCCTGCTAGTGTTGAGGCTTCAGACTCGACGGAACCGGAAAAGTGTTGAGTGCGTAAAATTGCTTTGGGAGCGTCGCGCAACCCTTGCGCGATACCAGTTTAAAAAAATAATATAACTGCTTTGCCCGTCCTCCAAACCCTGATGTAATAAGTCATTCTCAAATCTAAAATCTAAAATCTAAAATTTAAAATCTAAAATCGCATGACTCGCAACTCAAAACTCTTGAAAGTCGATCGCGATCTGCGAGTAAAAAAATTGTCTGTATAAAATTGAATCTCCCTGCTAAACAATAACTTTCTGCCTTGCGAGGTAATTGGTTGTCGAAAAAACTGCGTTACACTTATATGGGTATCTTTACAAAACAACATAAAATGACTGTTGCCTATCCCCGCAAGCTCCGCAACGCAATGGGAGCACGCCAGATTTTAGATCAAGTAGTGCGCGATCGCGAAATTCACCTGATCACCCTCAACCGCTACCGCTACAGCGAACAGCGCAGTTGCAAAGACCTCACCGACTTGATCGAACGGCTTGACGGTGAACCGCCCGAGCTCGTGCGCGACCTTTCCCGGCACATCTCCGACGAAGCGCGACACGCCATGTGGCTGACAGATTTGCTGGTAGACTTGGGGCAGAACGTGGGAACGCCGCCGGGAGTATCCTACATTGACGAATTTGACCGCCTGCTGGACAAAGAGCAATACGACCCGAAACGCAACCTCGATGACGGTATAATTGCAGCCTTAGCCGCAATCAATGTCACTGAAAAGCGGGGCTGCGAGTATTTCTCAGCCCACATCCACGCCCTCAAAAAGGCTCCCCAAACCGACGAAAACGTCAAAATCCGCGAAACCATCGAAAAGATTTTTCCCGAAGAAGCCGGTCACGTCCGCTGGGGCAACCGCTGGCTGGGCGCAATTGCTGCCAAAAGCCCGGAACACCGCGAGAAGGTGGAACAGGCAAAACGCAAGTATGTGGCGATCGAACAAGCAGCATTTGAATCGGGAATGGATATTATGCTGGGGGCAGAACTCCGCCGCGTCACCCGCTTGGTAGACATTGCCAACACCATGCCGATGTGGGAACGCCCGCAATACCTGATGGAGCGCTTGCCCGCAACCCTGCTGGCCCCCGACCTGCAAATGACCAGAGTCGATGTAGCTCAGCGCGCCTGGAACCGCGACCCGCAGGCATTTGTGGAGAAATTTGTGCCGATGTTCCTCAACGGCATGAAAACCATTGAGAAGAAGTCGGCCCCAGCTAAGTCTAAGGCTTAGACACCAGCGAGGCAGAGCCTCGGGACATGAGTTCCCAGGAAGAGCCTGGGAACCAGTAATAGACTCGTTCTACTCGTTTAACTCGTATAACTCGTTACCAGGCTCTGCCTGGTAACGCAGATCCCGAGGCTCTGCCTCCCCTGTTGCCTGGGAGAAGCCTTTTAGAGAGAGATTTTTGTCAAGAAACCGGGTTGATGAAGGTTTTTCTAAGTGAGTCGTATTTTTGTAAGTCGTACATAGGAAGTAAACTGATTGTTGGAATAGTTTTTCTTATAAATATTAATCATGACTAACAGCGAACCGAACATACAAACAGCTTCCGCAGAAAGCCTATCGAGGGAAAGCGCGATCGCCTCCGAGCAGGTAGAAAAAGCCACAGCAGTCACCTATGCAGAAGAAATTGAGACTGTGATTGCTAGCATGGCTGTAGACCAAAAAGTCATGGTGGGTCAAAACGAAGCCGGCGGACATCTTTGGAAATTCAAGTACGGCAGCGTCGAAGTATTCGTGCAACTCAGCGGCGAAACCGAAGATGATACTTTGACTGTTTGGGCTTTTGTACTGCAGTTGCCGGCTAAAAATGAAGCTCAATTAATGCGGAAAATCCTAGAAATGAATTGGCTGTCTACCTTGGAATCTCATTTTGCGATCGTGGACAATCAAGTTGCAGTAATCTCGACTCGGGCGATCGCCGAAATCTCTGCCGGGGAAATTTCTCGGATTATTACTATTGTCGCCACCATCGCCGATGACAACGACGACTTGCTGCAAGCAGAATTCGGTCAATAGTTAGATCGACATTGCGCTAAATTATTCGCAGTGGCGCACCTAAAATTTAAGTATGGTGCGCCACTTTTGCCTAGCCCTATTTAAACAGAAATGGTTTGACAGATGAAGCCATACGATCTAGTTCTCGTTTGTTGTGTTTGAGAAGATGATGTCCCCATAACTCATTAGTGTTATCAGAACAATCTTTGGCCATAGCTTCACCAATCTCCTCAAAAGTCTTGTTGATGTCTGTCCTTAAATTCTCTGGTTCAGATAGCACTCCCAGAACGAATACTCTTGCTTTTAAATCATCTGGAATATGACTTTCTACATAATTTAACCGATTTTCATCACGATCGAAATCAATGAGCAGAAGCATCATTCTGTGTGAGTATTTTCGCATTTCATGGGCATGATCTTCCGTGAAGGACTCAATGACATTTTTCCAACCACGAACAGGTTGCAGAACTTGAATAGCACGGTCATTAAGCTTTGGATGGAGCACAAATCCGTTGGCAATTTCGATATTAGCCTTGTCTTCTGCCAACACCAGAATATGCGGTTTGTACTTATTACTCATAGCTCTATATCGCCACGAATTAAAGTATCTACAAGATCGCCTTTCAGAGACATCTCACTCAGCGGTCTGACTAAAGTTGGCTCTAAGTGGCTTTTGCGATCTAATACAAAGGTATTTTCATTTGAAAACTTTCGGATTGCTTCAGGATTATGCGATGTCACTAAGATTTGTCCGCTATTCTTAAATGAGCGTCGCAGTGATGTGACAAAATGTCCAACCTCCGATAAGGATAGATAGTTGTCAGGTTCATCCCAGAAGCAAAAAAGTGGGCCATAGGATTTGTTAGCAGCCAACACAAGAGCGCAAAGAAAAAAGCATTTCTCACCGTCAGATAAGCTTTCAAAATCAACACTCAGATTCGCATTATTTGCTTCAAACCGCACAATCATACTTTTAGAGTCTTTGCCGATGAGTTCATTCAGAAAATCCTGAATGTCAGGCATAACTTCTCGGAGATATTTATCAACCTGTGTATAGGCGGCTGGATAGCGACTGAGTAACCCAGAAACCCACTCCCCAAAGTTTGAACCATCTCGCTTTGGCTCCAAAGTTTCACCATTGGAGTCTCCAGTCATCAAGCTGGGAATCGGGGCTAAAATGATCGTGCGAGCCAGCCAAGTTTTGAAAATATGCAGCGGATCAGTCTCAGATTGCTCCTGA
>JBBSNU010000562.1:0-3839 GCA_038260455.1 Chroococcales cyanobacterium
CTGGAAAAAGTCATTTTCCCGGAATTGATCGATCGCCAAAGAAAACTGCACGATAAATTGGGGATTAAGCCAACCCTGCGAATCTGGAGTGCTGGCTGTTCCACCGGTGAAGAACCTTATTCTTTAGTTTTTATTTTAAAAAAGCTCATTTCTGATTTGGAAAAATGGAATATTTTAGTTTTAGGTACTGATATTAATCAAGAAGTAATAGAAAAAGCGCAGCGGGGAATTTACAGCCCTTGGTCGTTTCGCTTAGTCGATCCAAATCTGCAAGCGCGGTATTTCGATCGGCGAAAAACCGAGTGGGTAATAGACAGAACGTTGCGCCAATTTGTGAGCTTTAGCAATCTCAATTTAGTGACAGATAATTTTCCTGATATTTACACAGATATTAATAACATGGATTTGATACTGTGCAGAAATGTTTTTGTTTATTTTGAAGATAAATATATTTCACAGGTATTGAAAAAGTTTGCCAAGACGCTGAGACCTGGAGGATATTTAATGACCGGTCACGCTGAAGTTCACAATCACGTGATGAACGAGTTTCAACCCAAGATTTTCCCGGAGTCGGTTGTTTATCAAGCCAAGAATGTCTTAGGGGAGGAACCAGGTAAAATAGAGTCTTTGATTGCACCAGCATCCCAGGCAAAATCGGTCTTTTGGGAATCGGAAAAGGGAGGGGAAGTTGGCGGCGACAGCCGTCAGTTGCTACTAGCAGAAACGGTGCCAGCTAGTTTTACTAACGGCAATTTTGCGGATATCGGGTCGCTGTTAACAGCAGATACTCGGTTGGAAAAAATTCTGCAAAATCGCTATGTGGAGGGAGATTTTGCGGGAAAAGATGGGTCATTTTCCAATCCTATTTTACCAGAAAAAACACCGCAACAAATTTATTTAATACTAATTAAACAAGCCAAAAAAAGCTTTAAAAATAAAGATTATACTGAGGCGATTGACCAGGCAAAACAGGCGCTATTCCTGCAATCTCAGACCTTTGAGGCTGATTATTTATTGGCGCAGATTTATGCAAATTTAGGTAATTATTCTCAGGCGATCGAGCACTGCAAGCGAGCTAGTAAAGTAGATGCTATGTCAGTATTTCCTTATTATTTGCAAGCTCACATTGCTGAAGAACAGGGAGATTTGGAAACCGCTAAAATTATTTTGAGAAAAATCATTTATCTTTGCCCATCTTTTGTTTCAGCTTATCTCGAACTAGGGAATATATACAATCAAGAAGGCAAGCTAAATATAGCTATTAAAATGTACAACTCATCTTGCGATATTCTCAAAAAACTACCGCCCAATACTCCGATAGAGCAGCAGGGAAAAATGACAGCGAGTCAAGTATTGATGGATGTTCAAAAAAAATTGGTAAAATTGTACAGCTAACAAAACTGACGCGCAGGGAGAATTTACAAACTAAATTTTTCGGTAAGTACCTCGCTACCCAACCTAATACGATCGCATAATACCAATTTTTTATGAGGCTGCATAGAATGCGATCCCCCCGCATTCTTGCCCCCTACTCCCCCTTAATAAGGGGGGGACAAGATTCTTCTCAAAGTCCCCCTTGCTTTCGGGGGATGCGAGGGGGATCGAGATATGTGCAACTTCAGATTAAATTGGTATAAACCATCTGTTTTTCCCAAGTCCCAGTCAATAAAGTGTCACAGTAAATATGGAAACTAAGCCGTATCTTATATTTAAACAGAACGGTTTGCTCTGGGGTGTAGAAGTCGCCTGCGTTCGGGAAATTTTCTTTCTGCCGGAGTTGACACCGATCGCCGAAGCGCCTGAAGATATAGTTGGGGCGATCGATCTTAGGGGCTCCATTCTGCCCGTGATGGATCTAAATCTCCGTTTTGGGTACCTTTGGCAGGAGTATTCTGTGACAGATAGTGCGATCGTCATAGAATGGCAAGAAGTTCGAGTTGCCATCATTGTCAATGAAGTTACCGAAGTTAAGCAGATCCCCGCAGAGGCAATAACTCCGCAGCTATCTTACGGGCGACACAACCCAGAGGTATCGCATCATTTTGTAGCTGGATTTGCCCGCTGTGAAGCCGATATGATCATGCTGCTCGATCTCGATCGCCTAATTCGATATTCTCCCGACAAAACAGAGGCAGAAATTCCCGTTTCTGCAAGCATTGCAGGCTCTTGGGCGGCTGCCGGCAAGGTAGAGGGCCAAAATTTGCAGTTAGAAATAGATCCAAAATTGTTAGCGGAAGATGCTAAAGTTTTGAGCCAGCCTCACGTTTTTTGTCCAAATGCTACGCCGGAAGAAAAAGCAATTTTTCGAGAGCGGGCTGACAATTTGAGGCTAAGTGGCGATCGCGAAAATTCTGAGGCAATTAATCTGTCGCTGGCGGTGGTTCTTTTAAACGGCGAATACTTTGGTATTAATCTAGAGGTAGTGCGCGAATTTACTGACATTCGCCAAGTAACTCCGGTTCCTTGCACTCCCGATCGCATTATTGGAAATATGAATTTGCGGGGCGAGATTGTGACGCTAGTGGATATTCGGAATGTTTTAAATATGTCGGCGGATACAAAATCTCTATCTAAGGCGATCGTTGTTGAAATTGAAGATTTGGTCGCAGGTATCGTTGTTGACGAAATCTTAAATATTATATATTTGAATGTGGCAGAGCTTGCGACTATTCCTGCTGCACTAAATTCGACCAACCGCGAATATCTGCTGGGCACCGCTCTTTACGAAGAAAAAATCATCGCTGTTCTCAACTTGCAGAAACTGCTGACAAAAGGGGGAGTTATTGTTGATGAGGAGGTTTGAAAAAAGATTTTACCAACCCATCAGAATTGCGCCGGCACTAATACCATTTTTCTAAAAATGTGCTGATGAAGTCTGAGCCACCCCTTATTAAGGGGGGGGTGGGGGGGTAATATAGCGGTTCTCAAAAAAGTGAGGTATGCCCTATGCCCTATGCCCTATGCCCTATGCCCTATGCCCTATGCCCTATGCCGGATAGTAACTCATCTTTCTGAGAAAGGCTATAGTATTTGTTAGTGTCACTGCACTGCATCGCTCCCAGAAGTTGCCGGCTGATTTCTGTTTTCAAGGCTGTACTCCCAAAGACGATCGCAGCGTCACAACATTACCAACAGAAATCCTATCTTAAATTCAGGAAAAAAAGATGTTTGCTAAAATTAACAATTTAAACATTAGAAACAAGATGCTGCTCGGATATCTAGCGCCAGCAGCTATATACTTAGGGTTTCCCGTAGTAGTTATCGCTACTACAAATCAGGTGTTGAAAACTTTCCAAGAAACGGAAAGGGTACAGCAGGTAGTCGGAGAAACAACTAATATATCCCTAGGTGCGGAGCAAATGATACGGGGGCTACGTGGGTATTTAATTAATAAAAATAATGATTTTTTAACGGATTTTCACGTAGGTGCAGAGTTGGCTCTAGACTCGGCGGATAAAGTAGATCCGACCGTTCAAGATCCCGAACAGAGAATTCGTTTGCAGAGGATGCGAGAGCTAGTCAAGCAATATTATGATGGTTGTAACGAAGACATTGTTCGCTTAGTGCTGCAAAATCAGACCGCGAAAGCCATCGCTGTATTTAATACATACAAGTACAAAAATGTAGTAAATGAATTTTTGAAAGTGAACCGGGAATTTCGGGAAACAGAATTAAATATGGTTAACCAAAAAACAAAAATGACCAAGGAAGCTTTAAGCGTTTTGGTATCGACGCTGCTGGTTGGTTCGGTGCTGTTAGTGCTGTTTGGTGCGGGTATAGCTTGGCTGATTTCGTCAGGAATTGTGGCAACTATCGATCGCGCAATTAGTTCGATCGCC
>JBBSNU010000563.1:0-3838 GCA_038260455.1 Chroococcales cyanobacterium
GAAAAAACTTGTTGAGGTTGTGAAGCTAGCCCGTGGCTCCATGAGTTTTAGCGCTTTTGGTAGGCTATTGGGAGTCTCTGGGTCTGCTGTTCAGTATTGGGAGAAGGGACAGGTACTCCCGGATACGAAAAATTTGACTCAGATTGCCGCAAGAGCAGGCTTTACTATGGAAGAGTTGATGGCCCATCTGGAAGGCAAGCCAATGCTGGAACCTGTCAATACCAACGACCTGCTTAAGAAAATTCAATGTATGCCGATTAGTGAGTTAGCGGTTGTTGGTCGAGCGGTGATGGATAGACTCGCGGCGGCTGCTGAATCTTCGAGGTAGGTACAGTTGATGTATCAGTTGGCAAGTAGACTGGTAGAGACGGTTGAGTAACCTTTGACTTGTGAACATCCAAAATAGACAAAAACTTAGTGAAATCATCAAAACTGCTCGTGGAACAATGAGTCAACGAGCGTTTGGTAAGCTTTTAGGCGTTTCTGCGACTGCTGTTCAGCTTTGGGAAAGAGGCGATACGGTTCCCGATACTGAAAACTTGGGTAAGCTCGCAGCGAGAGCAGGCTATACTCTGGAAGAGTTTCTCAGCATTTTGGACGGCAATCCAGTCTCGCAACCACCAGAAATTAACGATATTGTCAAAAAAATTCAGTTTTTGCCTCTAAGTCAGGTGGCGCTAATTGCTAAAGCTGTAGCAGATAGATTCGCTGCATCGGCTGAGGCTGCTGGAGAATGAGTATTAGGCAGATTTATCTGTAAACTGGGAATTAATGATCAGCATTACATTGGCTGTGTTGGCTGCTTTTATAAAATCGTTTATTTTTTTAGGTACAAAAAAGTGATCGAAAAGTTATTCCAAGTTAACCCATTGACTTTACCATCTTTGCCTTTAACAAAAAAACAGAACTTACCGGGATTACCCGCTATTTATTTTGCCCTTGGAAATTCGGATGAAATTCTTTATATTGGTCGTTCTAAAAATTTGGCTGCTCGCTGGAATGCTCACCATCGCTATACCGAACTTAAAACGATAGGGAATGTTCGGATTGCATGGCTTCATTGTAGTGATGAATCATTGCTTTCTCAAATTGAAGAAGCACTGATTAAATCTTTTGTCCCTCCGTTAAACCGCACACCGAATCCCAATCCGAAGGTAACACCGAAAAATGAGAAAACGGAAAAACTAATTGAGGTTGTTAAGTTAGCGCGTGGCGACCTCAGTCAGCGAGCTTTTGGCAAGCTCTTGGGCGTGTCATCCACGGCTGTACAGTTGTGGGAAAAAGGGCAGAGCATTCCAGATACAGAAAATTTGGCTCAGATTTCAGTGAGGGCCGGGTTTACACTTGAAGAGCTGCTTGCTCATCTGGAAGGCAAGCCCATGCGTGAACCCGTAGATACCAACGAGTTGCTTAAAAAAATTCAGTGTATGCCACTGAGGGATTTAGCAGTGATTGTGCGAGCCGGTGTGGAGCGGCTGGCTGCTGCTGCGGTGGCTTCTGGGCAATGAGTTGCGATCGATCGCCCTCACCCCTTTTACACAACTAAATCCCGATCGCCCTTAAAAATCCCAAGTCATTCTGAATATCACAAAACGAGTATTTTGTCAAGCAAAACAAAATTTTTTTCGGAGCGCGATCGCCCTGGGGAGAAAACCACTCGCCCTATCCCTGACTCAATATCTCTAAAAACTCTTGTACAATGCGATCGGCTTCTTCTGTACATCTGTTAGCGTCGCAATAGTGGATGATGCGGATGCCGTGGGATGCAAACTGCCGATCGCGCGTTTCATCTTTTTCTGTATCGGGATGGGATATTTCCAGAATACCCCATTTGCCTTGGTGGAAGATGAGGAAGTCGGGTTCTTGGTTTTGTCGCCCTGCGGGTGTTGTGAGGCGGGCTTTGGAGTTGGGGAAGAAAAGGGCGGAAGTGCGATCGAGTGCTTCGGCAATTTTCACTTCTTCTTCGCAGCGAAAACACAAATCATTCCAGTGATAAATGCCTTCTTCTGTGTTAGACAAAATCCCCTGATTATGCCCGTCTTCAGCCTTGATAATTTCATCTGATGCTGTCTTATTATCAGATATAACTGCACCGTGCAAATCTGCTGACGAATCGGATTCACTTAAGTTTGCGAATGATAATTTGGCTCCGCTTAAGTTAGCACCGCTGAGGTTAACTCCAATTACTTGAGTTCGATGTACTGTCACTTGATGTCGTCGCAAGTATCGCTTAAAAAAAGAGCGTAAATTATTTTTTTTTACCTTTTCATCAAAAGCCTCTGATAGTAGTTTCCAGAGTTTAGCCGCCAGCGCTTTTATGTATTCATCATTATATTGAGAGAGTTGAGAAATTTCCTCATAGGAACATCGGCCTTCCCAGCATTGTCTGAAGATTAGCTCTTGCACGTCGTTTAATTGTTCAGCGTCATCTAGGACTGTTTCGACAATGGCGAGAGCTTCATCGACAGTCATGGGTTAAGTTTCCTTAAAGTATATATAGCTAGTCTAAATCAATTGTGTAATTCTTGTAGGGGCAATCCCCCCGTGGTTGCCCCGATCCGGGGTAGGCACGGGGGCACTACCCCTACAATATTTGTACAATGATTTAGACGCACTATATCTGGTAAATTCTTGAACCTATCCGACTATATTTTACCAACTAAGGCTGGCGTTCATTCAACCAATTGGTTAAATCTGCTGCTTCTGAAAAGTCGAGCAGCGCCTCTCCTAAATTCTCTAATTCTTCTACGGATAAAGTCTGAATTTGCTCGCTGATTTGAGGAGCGATCGCACCGATGCGCCGAGTCAACAGGCGACTGAGGAAGGACAGCGCCTCATCTTTCCTTCCTTCAAGGAGACCTAATTGTCTTCCTTCAAGGAGGCCATCTTCGCGAATTTCTTGGTAAATCACAGAACCGCGCATAGTTTCTTTCCTAAAGAGTTGTCTGATTAAGTCTTTTTCAAATCTCAAACCTGCGAGCACTTGGGTACAAGCGAGTAAATCTGCTTGTTGGGTAGGTTCTTGTATTGTAGCAATCTGAGTAGCGATTTGCTCTAACAAAGTTCGCGGGGAGTTGGTTTGAGATAGTGTGGCCAGCGGGAGTAAGCCGGGGACGGACAGCAGTAAAGCGGGGTCTTGTTCCCACAGGCGAAGGACTCGGTAGCCGTGTCGGGTGTTTGCGTCTGTGTACTCTGATACAAAAACTTGTTCTGAGGCTGTTTGCTGCAAAAAAATTACTACTTGATTGATGTCACAGGAGTATTGCCGTTTGAGCCTGACGTAGTAGTCTAGCATCCTGAAGGCGATCGGCGGGTCGGAGTAGGGTCTGGTTTCAAATTCCAGATGGAGGATTTGGCGATCGGTTTGCAGGAAGACGAGAGAATCGGCGCGGATGGGTTCTTGGATGAGTTCGGTTTTGAGTACCTGAATGTTGGTGGGTTCGTCAATGGGTAGCAGCCAGCGGATGAAGGCGGCGGGGAATTTTTCGGCTAGGTATTTGCAGGTGTTGTCGTAGGCCAAAACGGTTGGGTTGTTAGGGGTGATTAGAAGAGTTTAACTTTAGCGGCATCTACCTGAGAGGGGATTTTAGGGCGATTTGGGAAAGTCATCACTTTTTATCACTTTTTATCACTTTTTATCACTGACAAGGCTGAAGTTGACTCATTAGAATACTTCAATGCCAGAAACTGGCTACCGTTCATGTTTACAAATTACCCTAGCAGAGGAGTTGACAAAAGTGAGTTTACCATACAACCTTGTCGAGGCAATTCGGAATATTGTAACTGCTTTGGCTTTGGCTCAAGGCATTTTATCACCCCAACAGGTTTCTGATATTCC
>JBBSNU010000564.1:0-3829 GCA_038260455.1 Chroococcales cyanobacterium
CGGAACTCATGGGTCAAAAAAGAATTACTTTGAAATGCGTAAGTCCTGTTTCTATCGTAATCGAAATCAAGGGGCTTGGAGCCGTAGGGCATAGGGTCAAGGCGCAGCTACATATTAATAAACCTCATCATGGCTTCCAATATCAACCAATAGAATCACCATTTATAACAATTCCTCATCTTCATAGAAATTAAAAATTATTCTGCAATCAGGATCAACAGAACAAGACCATAATCCGGCTAACTCCCCTCCTAACTTGTGAGACTTCAAAGATGGCGTAAATGGATCATCTGCCAATAGCCTTAACACCTTAGCAATTTGATCCTTTAATTGTGGATTTTTCTTTTTGATCTTCCTAAAAGACCGATTAAATCCACTACTCCAGACAACTTCCATCATCATCTCCTAGTAAATCTGCGATCAAATCATCAACGCTTCCTCTCATGGCTGTTCCCGTCTCTACAGCCTTAAAAACCTCTTGAGCATTCGCCAAAATTTCATCCCGCCGATTCTCGATCCGTCGCTTGCGGATTAACTCAAACAACTGATCCTGAGCTTCAATTGGTAAACTCTCGACCTGAGCGATAATTTCTTGTAAAGTCATCATACAGCCTCCTATAAACTAAAATCAACGAAATATTTCGCCTCCGCCAAAACCCGATCCTTAATCAAACGGCTTAATCCTTGTTCCGTCATAAAAAAAACTCGGTAAGTAGGAAACTCAGCGGCCCCGGCCCTGAGAGGAAAACGACACGGGGGATTTCAATCCCCTTGACCATTACCGCCTTGGGATTGTTTGATTCGGTGTGCTTTTGTATTGCACTTTCAATGGGACAGTTACCATTTCAAATCTCGCAATCCTGTACGCATAATGTCTGCTCTTGTGGAGCCTCCCTTGCGGGGTGATGTTAGCTTCGCCAAGGTTTGGCGTGCTTTTTAGACCTGCAACACTGTAAAGCGTGACTTTAAAACTGTTTAATTGCAGATGACAGAGCAAGGAACTAGCTTCGCATTCGCTTGGTGTCGTGACTCAAAAAACGTAGACCTCGAAAGTCTGAGGCTGGTCAGTACAGCTTGTTGAGATTTCTCTTGCAAGCTCAGTGTCTTTAGACCTGAGTTACTGACAATATCTACCTTACAATTTAGTATATCTTGCAAATCCATCAAGAGCATCGCCTGGGAACCAAGGCGAAATTTTCTGTAAATCATAATCCACCAAAAGGTCAATATCACTACTCTCAACGACAACACCCCGCGCCACCGAACCAAACACCCGTACATTAAACGCCCCATGTCGCAGCGCCACCGGCAGGACATCCTCGCGCTTGGATTGTAATAACTGTTGTAGTTTCATCATACAATTTCCTCAAGCATCAATTTAATACAAACTGCGTAATGTCTCAAAATGTACGCGCGGCGAAGCTATCCCGTAGGGAATCGCCCTGTCCCAAACCCCCGAAACAGCAAGCATTAATCAGACTAGCCCTCACCATAATTGCGGCTGTTATCATCTTCAACATTCCTCACTCCTTACTTCCCGTGTTTACAGAATCCGTATCCCAAGCAACCCCGCCACCAGAAATCCAAAACCTCCTCGCCGGCAAGGGCAGAATTGTCACAGTAGGCGACAGCATCACTGAAGCCGGGAAATATCCCGGAGGTTACGTTTGGCTGCTGCAACGCTATCTGAATGCCCTTTATCCCGATCGCAAAATCGAAGTCGTCAACGCCGGCATCTCCGGTAACAAGGCGAGTGATATGCAGGCGCGTTTTCAGAAAGATGCGATCGACAAACAGCCAGATTTAGTCATGATTAACGCCGGAGTCAACGACGTTTGGCACGCCTTCTTCGACTTCCAAAAGCTTCAGTTTCATCCGCAAGGCAACCTAGCCGCCGGAGTATCGCTAGCAGAATACATAGACAAAATAACCCAAATGGTGCAGGCAGCAAAAGCCGCAGGAATTCGAGTCGTGCTACTTTCTCCTACTCCCATCCGCGAGATTCTCGACGGCCCAGAAAATCGCAGGTTGCAAGAATATGTTGCCGCGATGCGAGAAATTGCCAAGCAAAACCAGTGTTTATTTATCGATTTAAATGCACCTTTTCGGGAAGTAATCAGCACCTATCAAAAACACGCGGGAAAAACTCTTAATTTGTTAGCAGCCGATGGAGTTCACCCGAATCCGTCGGGATATCGAATTATTGCTTTTACTATCTTGCGCGGCTTGGGCGTACCCGCCCAGGATATTGAGAATTTGCAGGTGAAAAATTGATCGGAAGGAAGAAGGAAGAAGGAAGAAGGAAGAAGGAAGAGGGAGCATCTCATTTTTGCAATAAGTGCGAGCGTCCTCGCTCGCGAGTTGTAGAATACGCGAGCGAGGACGCTCGCACTATTATATATAAATGCAAAACTGAGATGCTCCCAAAGGAAGAAGTATTTGTAGGGTGCGTCGCCATGACAAATCCCTAAATCCAATCGACAATCGAGCGAGCTACGCACCTGAGACTTAGGTTTGATCGAAGAAGCCAAAAAAATGTTTTATAGCCAGATTTTTTATAAAAAATTTTATATCATGTTCGATCGATTACCATAACAAAAACGGTTTGTAGTGCGGACTTCAGTCCGCTCTCTTGTCGCGGACTAAAGTCCGCACTACGAACCTTGCTGATTGTTGTCAATCGACCGGACATGATGTCACTTACTCATCAACCGGCGGATGATACCGCTTCAACCAACAGCTACCAATAATCACCAACGCCACCACAACAATAATTTCAGTCCAAAAAAACGACAGGAAATCGCTAGCAGTTCCCACTGGTGGCACCCCCGGCTGAGCGTTGCGAATGGCGGGAAAAGCAAACAGCATTACACCAGTCCAACTCAGCATTCCCACTTCCGGCAATTTGCCAGATTTCATCACTTTTAATGCTAGCAACAGCGCCATAATTGACAGCACCCACATGATCACAATAATCACTAACGCAAAGAATTTTACTGGGAGCGATCGAGTTGCAGAAACATCGATATAAATAAAGATAGATGAATTTTCTTCCAGCGGTTTGTAACTAATATAGAAGCCGGGAACATCAGCATTAAATTTAAATTTAAGCGGTACGGGATTTACTTGAAAAGGAGCAAATTTTTTGCCGATTGAAGCCAGAGGATCGAGGGAAATAGCTACTTTAGCAATGTGCGTGTCAAAGGGATAATTGTTGATGTTTCCCTCGATCAAGTTAAATTTTAAGGCTGGTACAATCATCGGTTTACCTTCTTTAAAGGTAATTTCTGAATCTTCTACATTGGCACCGTTAACGGTCATTAACAAGTCTTGAGCCGGGTAAGTTGGCCCTTTTTTATAAATACCTTTGAGTTCAAACTGCAAGCGAGTTTCTAATTGGTTTTTAACGGGGTCTACTCCAATTACCGTCATTTCGAGTTCAACCAAGCCTTTGGGTGCTACAGCGCTTTCTGGAGATGGATTGTAAGGCTCTTGGGCTTTAGCATTCGGAGAGTAAACAGATAAGATAATTGCCAAAAATATGACTGTGCTGCAAATTAAAACGAGTATTTTTTTGAGATGATTTTTGTTTACAATTTGCATTAATTATGGATATTTGAAAATTTGAAAATTTGTTAGCATTTCTACAGTCCACCTTTTACAAAAAAGGTTTGTAGTGAGGACTTTAGTCCGCATCCGTCAGAGGACTAAAGGGAGCATCTCAGTTTTGCACAAAGCATTTTTTTGTAGTGCGAGCGGCCCCGCCGGGGCCGGCGGAGCAGCAGCGGGCGGGGGCGCTGCCACTGCAAAATCCAAACTGAGCTCCGCC
>JBBSNU010000565.1:0-3820 GCA_038260455.1 Chroococcales cyanobacterium
ATGAACAGGCTCAGTTTGCGAGTGATTGAACTCGCTGTGCTGGATGCCAGTACCTGCACTCATCCGCTGCACTTCACCGGGTTTGATTGCTGCACCGGTTCCCAAACTGTCTTTGTGTTCTAATGCTCCTTCCAGTACATAAGTAATGATTTCCATGTCGCTGTGTCCGTGAGTCCCGAAACCTTTCGCAGGGCTAATCATATCCTCATTAATTACCCGCAAAGACCGAAAATTCATATATTTTGAGTCGTAATAATCGGCAAACGAAAATGTGTGGTAACTGTCCAACCAACCGCGATTAGCGTGTCCTCTTGCTTCACTTTTTCTGACGGTAATCATTTTCTCATCCTCAGTGAAATTTATCGGGTGTTTCTGAGATGTCTCTACTTTAAACCGAGTCAAGCTATTATGGAAAGTACGCACTTAAAAGTGCGGTACTTACCAAAAAGATACTATGCAAGTCAAAGAAGGAAGTATTGAGAGAGCAAATTGCCCGGTAGAGAGAACTTTAGAGGTGATTGGCGGGCGGTGGAAAGTCTTGATTCTGCGGGAGTTGTTTCAAGGAGTGAAGCGCTTTAACGAGCTGCAACGGGCTGTCAACGGCATTACGCAGAAAATGCTGACGCAGCAATTGCGGGAGATGGAGTCAGACGGGATTGTGCACCGGGAAATTTACCTGCAAGTTCCGCCGAAAGTTGAATATTCGCTTACACCTTTGGGCGCAAGCCTCAAACCGATTATTGATACTATGCACGAATGGGGAATTAAGCATATTAACTATAGTTAAGTGCGATCGTGTCTGCTTACTTCCCAATTTCATACCGCCAAATATATCATATCTGATAAAATAACCCTTATCAAGTTTGTAGTGAGGACTTTAGTCCTCTAAGTTTGAAGAGGACTTTAGTCCTCACTACAAACCTGTTTGATTGTAGCCCTTGCTATCCTAAGATAAATCAGGCTAGTTTAGTCTGTTCTGTCAGGGTAATGCTTTTTTCCATCTTCCGACTGATGTCGCTTTTTGTAGTTAGCCTAACAATAATAATATGAACAAAATAGAGCGTCTCGCCACCCTCAACCGCATTCGCAAACTCAGCCGGCTGATGGATACCGCCATTGGCATCCCCGGTACTAAATTTCGCATTGGTTTAGACCCCATTATCGGTTTAGTTCCGGGTGCTGGGGATCTCGTAGATACCGCGTTTTCCGCATACCTAGTTTATTTAGCCACTCAATTCAAGATCCCCCCCAAAACCCTCGGAAAAATGATTTACAATATCGGTTTAGAGGCCGTCGTGGGTTCAGTACCTTTAGTCGGAGATATCTTTGATGCTTTTTATAAATCCAACATGAGAAATCTGGCGCTTTTAGAAGCACACATCGAAGTAGAGGAACCGGAATTAATCGCGGTTGCAGAACCTATTCCTAAATCGATTAAACTGTAGGGGCGGGTTCACCAATCATCTCTAACTTCCACCAACAATTTCAAAAATTTGCTCCCACCAAACGATAAATTTAAACCTAAAGTTTTCCCGTCAAACCGTAGTTCAACATATCAGTTGTAGGGTGCGTCAGTAGGAAGTTGAGAGGCTTGTTTGAAATTGCAGGAACTGACGCACCCCCTAGCTTTCAGGTGCGTCAGTTCTTGAACTCTCAATTATCTCTTAAAAACTCTAGCTGACGCACCCTACTAACTACTAATCTGTTTGTAATGTTTGAGATTATTGGTTAACCCGCACCTACCGAATTATAAAAATCTGTCAAAGCGGATTTACAGAAATTTTTATTATCAGAAAAAAGTTCAATTAACCGGCCCTTCCCCAACTATAATTTATGCAGAATAGCGTCTAACAGCTTCCACTAAAGCAATAACATCTTCTTCTTTAGTATTAAAAGCCGTTACCAGTCTGACAGTACATTTATCCCACCGATAAAACAGAAAACCCTCGGCTAAAACCGCTGTAATTACAGATGCGGGAAGCTGCATAAAAATTTCGTTGGCTTCGACTGGATGGCAAAATTTGACTTTCTCAACTCCCGCTAAATCTGCGGCTAATTTAGCAGCCATTTTATTAGCATGAGCCGCATTGTTTAGCCACAGATTATCGGTAATGTATGCTTCTAACTGCGCCGATAAAAACCGCATTTTGGAGAACAAATGCCCGCTGCGCTTGCGGTAAAAAGGGAAAGTTTCTGCCAATTTTTGATTGAAAAATACCACAGCTTCTGCAGCCATTCCTCCGTTTTTTGTCGCTCCAAATGACAGGATATCCACGCCGGCGCGCCAAGTAATATCTGCAGGAGAACAGCCCAAACTGGCAACAGCATTGGCAAAGCGAGCACCATCCATGTGCAGGTGCAAATTGTGGCTGCGAACAATCTCGGAAATGCGGGCAATTTCCGCTGGATGGTAGACTGTGCCGGCTTCCGTTGCTTGAGTGATACTGACGGCTGCGGGCTGTACGTGATGGACGACACCTGCACCAGCGCGATCGACTATTTCACCTAAAGTCTCTGCCTTGATCTTAGCATGATTTCCTGTTAATGTTACTAACTTTGCACCGCCCGTAAAAAACTCCGGCGCGCCGCATTCATCCAGATTAATATGAGATTGGGCGTGACAGTAAACAGCGCCGTAAGGAGGAGTCATCACCGCCAGGGCTAGAGCATTAGCAGCGGAACCGGTTGCTACGGGAAAAACTGTCACTGATTTCTCGAACAAATCGGAAAATTTAACTTGCAAACGTTCCGTATATTCATCGTCTCCGTAAGACATCACGGCACCGCAATTAGCCGCTGCAATCGCGGTCATAATTTCCGGCGAAACCCCGGCTGCATTGTCGCTACAAAAATTCATTTGAATAATTGGTAAACAGCATCTATAATATAACTCAACAGTCAAAACTTAAATATTAAACCAAGAGAACTATGGCAGAGTACCGCCAAATAGAATACCGCATCGGCAAAGACGGTAAAATTACCGAAACCGTCCTCAACGCCACTGGTACAAGCTGTACTGAAACCACGGCCGGAATTGAAAAAGCTCTGGGAAAAGTAGAATCTCAAGAGTTGCTGCCAGAATACTATCAAGGCGAAGAAAATTCGATCGCCGAACAAACGCAGACTTTAAAACAAGTTTAGAAAAATTAACTATGTTTTATTTCCTCGGCGTAACAATTGAGACAACAACAGTGCCTGCCTTTAGTATCGCGCTAGCTGTGGGGGGCATTTTTCTAGTTTTAGTTTACCTTTATGCTGCATCGGAGGCGGGAGATGCGATCGAGTTTAAGTACGATACAATTCTGCGGGAACGCATGAATCAGCTAGAAATTCTCGATTGGCAAGACTTAGGCGAGAAAGCCGGCTTAAGTCGCTTCGGGGTGCGCTTAGTGCGGCAGGGAGACGTGGGAAAACTCACGCTAGACCAACTCAGGCGGCTGGCAACAGTGCTGAATTTGAATTTCCCAGAATTCGATCGCACTTTGAGCACGCTCCCCGTATCGGCTACAATCACCACTAATCCCAGCGAAATCGAAGAATTGAGACAGCAGTGTTCCCGGCTGCGCGAAGAATTGCAGCAGCAAAAAACTCAACTAACTACTGATTTTCGCCGCGCCACCTTTGAACAGTTGCAAACTTTGTTAACTAGCTATCCCGCCGCCCGCAAAATGGCAGAAGCTAAGCCGAATATGCCAGCAAAAAATCTCTCGGCTTTGTTTACTCCCTTAGAAAATCTCTTGTCGAGTTGGGATTTTGAAACAATCGGTTCAGCTTGGGAACAAGTGACTTACAATCCGCAGTTGCACCAGCCGGATGTTGA
>JBBSNU010000566.1:0-3816 GCA_038260455.1 Chroococcales cyanobacterium
CAGCACCGTTTGTCGCGTTTGCGCCAGCCAAAGTTTGCTCTCCCTCGCTGCCGTTTCTAGCATTAGCTGCGTTCAGTTCAATAGCTTTGCGATAATATACTGTGGCTTCTTCTAACTTGCCTTGTTTTTTGAGGGCTTCGCCGATATTTTGGTAGGCTTGCGGCAAATTAGGATTTAATTTTATGGCGCGATCGTAACAAGAAATAGCTTCCGGCAACTTTTCTTGTCGGAAAAAAGCATCGCCCATATTCAAGTGTTCCGAGGGCTTGGCTGTTTCCGGTTCCAAAGAAAATGCGCGATACCAGCATTCCTGAGATTCTGCTGCTTTGCCAATTTGTCCAAATACTTTTGCTAAATTCCGGTACACTCCCGCGAAATTCGGTTTCAGGGCGATCGCCTTTTGATAAAATCCGATCGCCTCCTGCCATTTTTCCTGCTGCGCGCAAAGGCTGCCCAAATTCGCGTATACTTCCGCAAAATTCGGTTCTATTTCCACAGCTTTAGCGTACCAGTGCCGCGCCTCTTCCATCCTGCCTTGAGCTTGCAGCGCCTTACCCAAAGTCTTGTAAGCCGGTGCAAAATTGGGGTGCATTTTCAAAGCTTGCTCGCAGGAGGCGATCGCTTCTTCTAATTTTCCTTGGGATAAATAGGTTTCTCCCTGTTGGTTAAATTGAACCGCTGTTGATTCTGTATTGACTGTTGATGGCATATATAGGCGGTGGCGACCGAGGCAGCAATTAAATAGGGTAGTTAAAGCGTTTCACAATTATACTCGCGTTTGACACTAACAGTAGCAGGGTTGTTCCCCTAATTATTAATTTTTTTGACTTCGGGTGCTGGGGAGAAACCGGGTTGCTGGGATGTTTTGTGGATTTGGCTGCTAAATATAGGTATTGTCCTTAATTTCTAAAATGTAGGGAAACGGCATTGCCGTGTCCTTATTTCTTGGGGAAAGAGGATACGGCAGTGCCGTTTCCCTACCGAAATCCCGGATACGGCAGTGCCGTTTCCCTACCGAAATCCCGGATACGGCAGTGCCGTTTCCCTACCGAAATCCCGGATACGGCAGTGCCGTTTCCCTACCGAAATCCCGGATACGGCAGTATTGAAGAAAGATATTACAATAAGTCAACAGCAAATGTTCTGTCAACTTTTCCTCAAATTGCGGTAATTCTGATGTTGTTACAACCACCACCTCAACTTGTCGGTGAAAAGCGCCTCACCTTTCGCGATCTCGATTGGCGCGCCTTCAAGCAAATTCAAAGTTTGCTGACGGAGCGCACCCGCGCCCGCTTTACCTACGATAACGGAGCGTTAGAAATTACCATGCCCCTGGAAGAACACGAACGCTCTGCTCGCTTGATTGAACGATTTATCTTAATTCTAATCGTTGAGATGGGGATGAAAATTAAGACGATGGGATCGACTACGCTCGATCGCGAAGACCTACTTAAGAGCGCCGAACCAGATAATGGGTATTACATCCAGAATTATGCCTTAGTTGCCGATCGCCCGGTTAACTTGAATATCGATCCTGCCCCGGATTTAGTGGTAGAAGTAGATATCACCAATACGGATCTCAATAAAAATACACTCTATGCCAGCATGGGCGTGCCTGAATTTTGGCGGTTTAACGGGCGGGTATGGCGGATTCTGCAATTAGTCGATGGGGCTTATGTCGAGCGCGATCGATCTCCCACTTTTGGGATTATTGAAAAAACTGATTTATACGAGTTTCTCGAAGCGGCTTTCGTTGATGAAGTTGCTGCAGAGATTAATTTTCGTCAATGGGTGCGACAGCAGATTCAAGGCTGAGTAGAGAAAGTGCGATCGGCATAATTCGCAGTAATATCGTGTCCGGTAGGCGATCGTAATAAAAACAGTTCGTTCGTAGTGCGGACTTTAGTCCGCTTTTATGTTGCGGACTAAAGTCCGCACTACGAACCAGTCTTATTGCTGTCAATTGACCGGACACGATATAATACCAATTATCAAAAATCATGTAGCATTAGCCGTGCGATCGCACCCAAAGGAGAAGAGTCTTTTTTGCAAAAAACGATCGCCATTTTCCCTGAGAGCGATCGCCTTTTTGTTAACAATTAGTTAACAAATATTAGTAATTACTAATCAAGCTCCTGCCGCTGCTGTTTCTTCTTCTTCTACTACGTCTTCGGCTTCAGAACCTGATTGAATTCCCAGCACGCTAACAACCACCTGACTTGGTTCGCCGAGAGCTACCACTCCCGCCGGCAAAACTAATTCCTCAATGTGCAGCGCATCCCCTACTTTTAAATTAGAAATATCTACTTCTATTGATTCAGGAATGCTGTCAGGTTTGCACTTAACTGCTAGTTGGATCAGCACGGTATCCAAGATGCCGCCTTCTAACTTGACACCGACAGATTCGCCGACAAAACTCAGCGACACTTCAACTTCCAGGCTGTCTTGAGTGGCGACGGAGAAAAAGCTCAGGTGGTAAGGATAGCCCTTCCAAGGATGAACTTGAACTTCTCGGAGCAAGGTTTTTCCGCTCCAAGAGAGGTCAGGAATACTGAGGTCAATTAGGGCGTTGTTGACTACGTGCTTTTTGAGCAGGCTTTCAACTGTTTTGGCTTTGATGGTAAGGGCTATGGATTCAGAGCCTTTGTGGCCGTAGAGGACGGCGGGAATCAATCCTGAGCGGCGGAGGGCGTTAGGTTTGCTGCCTTCTGCCCGCTTTTGACATTCTACTGCGAGTTCCATTTTATGACTTTCTGTTGAGTGTTTTTACATTTTATCAGAATTGTGATCTTGCGATCGCACCTAATTAAACGACTCGCTGAAGATACTGATAATTCTCATTTTCCAGACACTTAAGCAATTCCAGCATTTTCCTCAAACGGTACGTTCCTGCTTGGTATTCTTCTTTGAGAGGGGAATCACCCAGCTTAGCAAGGACGGTATCGCTTTCGCAGATGATTGCATCGCGGAAAAAATTTCTGAACTTCTGGCGAATATCTCGATCTAACTCAACTAAAGGTAGCTTCTCCTCCTCTTCATCTATCAAAATATTTCTGGGGACAGATTTGCCGATTTTGGAAAATTCTGATTTTGCCAACCACTCGTAAACGTCTTCAGACATTCCGACATAGTGCGGTGGCTGATTAGTGTTGGAGGCATAAAAAATCATGTCTAACATTAGCTCTCCTCTTGACCTTCCTGATTCAACAAATTACTTTCTGGAAAATTTTCTACCCAAGCTATATCTGCTTTGTCGAATATAATCTTAGCGGGTTGAGTAATTTTTCCTGTGGTCATAACTCCAATCACAGTGCCTTTTTGACATATTTCCTTAGCTTTTGTGGAATCTAGTTTTTTGTTTTTCCATGCTTTAATTTCAATATGCGGTTCATTCATTATTGTTTATACTTTTTATTATTTTGATAAATTAACCATTAAATTCGATCTGCAAATTGCGGAGTAGCTGTTTAACTCGCGGAACATCCCGATCGTTGACGATCAAAATATCACCTTTGGGACTGTTTCCGGTTGTTCTTTGGGCTTGTATTCCTTCTTTGCTTAACTCTATTATAAGCCATCCAATCATGTCTCTGTGAACTTCTAGCCGTGCTATCAGTTCATCCTCGTCAGTCATTTACTTGACTCCCTGCAAAGAATGATACACTTGACCTCGCCGTGGGTCAAGTGCACTAAATATCCTGGAACCTCGATCTCGGTGGGTCTCGGCGAGACTGGCAACAGCTTTGAGTATTATTGATTGAGACCCAAAATTATATTTTAAGGCAACGTTAGGCTTGCGTACCGTCATGAGAAAGC
>JBBSNU010000567.1:0-3816 GCA_038260455.1 Chroococcales cyanobacterium
CAAAATTCACACTCGCCCAGGAGAGAAAATCAGCGATGACGGGATTGCAGACGTGGGAGAAACGCAGCAAATGGTAGTCGTTGCCGAAGTTTATCAAACGGACATCAGCAAAATTAAGGTTGGACAAAAAGCAGCCGTTACCAGCCAAGCATTTTCCGGAGAATTAGCAGGAACAGTTAAAGAAATTGGGTTGAAAGTTAGTAAGCAAAACGTGTTTAGTAACCAGCCGGGAGAAAACTTGGATAGCCGAGTTGTGGAAGTGAAAATTCACTTAAATCCTGAAGCTAGCAAACAAGTTGCAGAATTGACCAATTTGCAGGTACAAGTAGCAATTCAAAATTAAGGAGATTGAGAATCATGGCAGAGTTGGGGCCAGATCCAAACCGACCTTATCCGATGGCAGACCAGCGCCGGGTTTGCTTTATCAAAAACTTTGTTAAATCGCCCAATATTATTGTCGGCGATTACTCATATTATGACGATCCAATAGATCCAGAAAACTTCGAGAGAAACGTACTTTACAATTACGGGAGTGATAAATTAATGATTGGTAAATTTTGTGCGATCGCCACCAACGTCAAATTTATCATGAACGGTGCGAATCACAAACTAGACGGCATTTCTGCCTATCCATTTCCTGTGTTTGGCAACGGCTGGGAAACGGCGATGAATCTATTAATCGAACTGCCAAGTAAAGGCGATACTGTCATCGGCAATGATGTCTGGATAGGTTACGAATCGGTGATTATGCCGGGAGTCAAAATCGGCGACGGTGCAATCATTGCTGCTAAATCTGTTGTGGTAAAAGATGTTCCCGCTTACACCGTTGTCGGTGGAAACCCCGCACATTCAATCAGACAGCGTTTCAGCGATGCTGAAGTTGCACAACTATTAGAAATTCGGTGGTGGGATTGGGAAATTGACAAGATTTCTCGCAACATTAACTTAATTATGCAATCTGATATTAAAGCGCTCAGTAATGCTGAGTAAATTCGCAAATCCAGCGATTTTTAATTAATAAAGTGGAGGTTTCAAAATGCTTCAAATTGCATACTTAGTTCTCTGTCTTCTGGGCACTGCTTTACCGTATTCCCAGTTTGTCCCGTTTCTCTTAGAAAAAGGGTTGAATATTAACGCTTTCTTCGGACAATTGTTTGCAAATCAAATATCCGGCTTTTTTGGTATGGATGTAATCGTCTCTTCCGTGGTTTTTTTGTTTTTTGTATTTAGCGAAGGTTCGCGTCTGAGAATGAAAAACTTGTGGATTTATATTGCCACTTTACTGGTTGGTGTTTCCTTGGGTTTGCCTTTATTTCTCCTAATGCGGCAACGCAAACTTGAAGAAACAGCTTTAAATAACCAACAATAAATGCCCTGTTTGGCCAATGCCCTGTTTGGCCAATGCCCTGTTTGGCCAATGCCCTGTTTGGCCAATGCCCAATTCTCAAACAAATATTATGTTTCGCAAAACACCCCTTGCTTGGTTGCAAGTAACCCGAGAAAAAACTCGTCTTGCTGTTGCTATCGCCGGAATTGCCTTTGCAGATATTCTGATTTTTGTGCAACTGGGATTTCGAGATGCACTCTTCGATTCTGCTGTTTTACCGCACGAAAGTCTACAGACAGATTTAGTTTTAATTAATCCTCAATTTGAAACTTTTGCTGCGGTAAAACAGTTCAACAGAGAGCGAATTTACCAAGCACAAGGAGTTGCAGGAGTCAAGTCCGTAAGTTCATTATATATTGGGATGGGACAGTGGCGAAATCCCACAAACCGCACTACGCGAGGGATTTTGATTTTTGGGATTGATCCGGGAAGCACAACATTTAATTTGCCGGATGTCAATCAGAAGCTAGCTAAAATTCAAATGTTCAATCATGTGTTATTTGACCAAGCTTCTCGACCTGAATATGGCGAAATTGCGAATATATTTAACAAACAATCTACCCTCGAAACTGAACTAAACAAACGGAATATTCAAGTGGGAGGAGTTTTCACTCTCGGTACTTCCTTTGTGGCTGATGGCAATGTGATTGCTAGCGATTCTACGTTCATGAATTTATTTCCCGATCGCAAACCGGATGAAATTGATGTCGGTTTAATTCAGTTGCAGCCTGGGGCTGATATCCTAAAAGTTCAGTCAATGTTGAAATCTATCTTGCCGGATGATGTCAAAGTTCTGACTTTAGCAGAATTTGCGGAAATTGAAAAGGCTTATTGGGGAAATGCTACTCCGATTGGCTTTATTTTCGGATTCGGTACAATTATCGGATTCATTGTTGGTCTGATTATTGTTTACCAAATTCTTTATTCGGATGTTTCGGATCACTTGGCTGAGTACGCGACTTTAAAAGCAATGGGATATAGCGATCGCTATTTAGTCGGAGTTTTAGTTCAGGAAGCTTTGCTATTAGCTGTTTTGGGTTTTCTGCCGGGAATTGTTTTGGCTAACGGGCTGTATTCTTTGGCTCAATCTGCTACATTGCTGCCGATTGCGATGACGGCAAATCGAGCGACTACTGTATTGGGTTTGACGATTGTGATGTGTACTGGTTCTGGGGCGCTGGCTTTGCGGAAATTGCGATCGGCAGATCCCGCCGATATTTTCTAGAACAAAACTCGGCGGTTGAAACCGCGACTACACAAACGAAGTCGGCCTCCGCCGACTGAAGAATAAGCAGTCAAACAAATCACCAAAACTTACCATGCAAACCCTAAACTCTCCCGCAAACTTTGACAAAACCATCTCAAATAAACCTGTAATCTCAGTCCAAAATCTTAACCATTATTTCGGTCAAGGCTCTCTCAAAAAACAGGCTTTATTTGACATTAATCTCGATATCAACCCTGGGGAAATAGTAATTATGACGGGGCCCTCTGGTTCGGGGAAAACAACTTTATTGACGATGTTAGGCGGTCTGCGTTCGGCTCAAGAAGGGAGTCTCAATATTCTGGGGCAGGAAATACGGGGAGCTAGTAAAAGTCAGTTAACTAAGCTGAGAAAGCAAATTGGTTATATTTTTCAAGCGCATAACTTGATGACGTTCTTAACGGCAAAGCAAAATGTGCGGATGTCTTTGGAACTACATAAGGAAATGCTAAATCAGAATATGGATGCTTTGTCAATATCGATGTTGGAAGCTGTGGGTTTGGGGGAACGCGTTAATTATTACCCGGAAAATTTGTCGGGAGGACAAAAACAAAGGGTGGCGATCGCCCGCGCGTTAGTCAGCCGTCCTAAAATAGTCTTAGCGGATGAACCTACGGCGGCTTTGGACAAACAATCCGGGCGAGATGTGGTGGAAATCATGCAGAAACTAGCAAAGGAACAAGGCTGTACGATTTTGCTAGTGACGCACGACAACCGCATTCTCGATATTGCCGATCGTATTATCTACATGGAAGACGGCCGATTAGTGACAAATTTAGCCGATCGACCTTAGTAAGATATTTACTTAGCCGGCCCTACAGCCTCGATCGCAGCTTCCAGGGCGATCGACACATGAGTCCAATGAGTTCCCCCCTGACAAAAAGCCACATAGGGCTCGCGCAGAGGCCCGTCAGCCGAAAACTCCGACGTACTCCCATCAATAAAAGTACCTCCAGCCATCACCAATTGACTCTCGTACCCCGGCATCGGCCCCGGCACCGGATCTAAATAGGAACCGACCGGAGAATTTTGCTGAACCGCCCTACAAAAAGCAATTAACTTATCAGCAGAACCGAATTCGATCGCCTGAATCACATCCCTGCGCCTCGCCAAAGGAATCGGATTCACCCGATAACCCAACTTATAAAAAACGTAAGCCGTCAAA
>JBBSNU010000568.1:0-3807 GCA_038260455.1 Chroococcales cyanobacterium
AAGCGTACAAAATTATTAGATCGCCAACAGGATCGCAGAGATGCCAAACTTTTTATAGTTGCTACGGAAGGTAAGGAAACTGAAAAACAATATTTTAGGATGTTTAAGAGTACGAGAATTAAATTGGAGATATTAGCAACTGCAGAAGATGGCAAATCTTCACCTGAATATGTCTTAGAGCGTTTAGATATCTTCAAAGAACGATACGATCTAAATGAGGATGATATGCTTTGGCTGGTTTCTGATGTGGATCGTTGGGGCCCAAAGAAGTTGAGTTCTGTCTGTAGTCAAGCTAGGCAAAAAGGTTATAATTTAGCTATTAGCAATCCTTGTTTTGAAGTATGGTTAACTTTACACTTTGAAGATATTAATCCCCAGGATAGGACTTGCGATAATTTTAAGGCAAGATTACGAACAATTTTAGGTGGTTACAATGGTAGCAATTTAGATATCTCTGCTTACAATCAAAATATTACAAACGCAGTAAGTCGAGCGAAATATCTACATCAAAATTCTCAACAAGATTGGCCGCCAACACTAGGAACTCATGTCTATAGACTTGTTGAGATTGTGTTGGAAAGCTTGGGTAGTGAATTCTGAATTCAATATCTGCTACAATGTGAATAAGACATTAGTATAATTTAATTGACATTTTTCGATCGCAAAACCAGTTGTCAACCACTATCAAAATGAATAAAAGATTTGTGTGGCGATCGCCCTCCAAGACACCACGCTGGATTATTCTAGTATTATTAGGCGTTTTGGCGACTGTGGCAGCGACAGCAACAGCCGCCTACTTCAAAAGCGCGATCGCCCAAACAGCCAATCTCACCTTATCTGTAGACGTTACAGCCGATCGACATTCCATCAGTCCAGACATCTACGGTATGAACGATTATGCCCTAGATCCGGCCATCGCCCAAGAGTTGCGAATTCCGGTGGAACGCTGGGGCGCAAATCACACCAGCCGCTACAACTGGTTAGTCGATTCTTCCAACAGCGGCGATGACTTCTTTTTCGTAGGCGGCGGCGACAACAAAAACCCGATTCCCGGCGATTCGATCGACAAAATTGTCAAAACCAACCGCAATAACGGTAGCAAAAGCATCGTTACCATCCCGATGATTGGCTATGTAAATAAATTTAGCACTTGGAACTGCGGCTTTCGAGTATCCAAATACGGGCCGCAAGAAAAAACCAATCCTTACATTTTTCCAGAAGGCGACAAGTGCGGTAACGGAAAGCGTCCCGACGGCAGTTTAATAACTGATAATAATCGCCTTGATGTTAGTATTGTTAGCAATCCAGCTTTCCAGAAACCTTGGGTTGAACATTTAGTTAAAACCCACGGTACTGCTGAATCGGGCGGCGTGCAAATTTATCAAATGGACAACGAACCAAGCGGCTGGGGAAACACTCACCGCGATGTTCATCCAGAACCGACGAGTTACGACGAATTGCGCGATCGCACTTACCAATATGCGTCAATGGTAAAAGCCACAGATCCCACCGCTAAGGTACTCGGCCCGTCGGATTTCGGCTGGCCTGTTTATGTGGATTCGGGTGTAAAGGGCGATCGCGAAAAACACGGCGGTGTCTGGTTTGGGCGGTGGTACTTGCAGCAAATGCGCGCTTACGAACAGCAAAAAGGTGTTCGCATCCTCGACTATTTTGACGAACACTACTATCCTATCGTCGATGACCTCTGTGTGGCGAATTGTCCCGCCGGCGATGCTAAGACGCAAGCAGCCCGGTTGCGATCGACTCGTTCTCTGTGGGACAGCACTTATACTGATGAAAGTTGGATTGGTAAATCGAATCCGCCGCTAACAATTATTCCCCGGTTTCGAGACTGGATAAAGCAGGATTATCCAGGTACAAAACTGGCAATTACTGAATACAATTGGGGCGGTTTGGAGTCGATTAACGGCGCGTTAACTCAAGCCGATATCCTGGGGATTTTTGGGCGGGAACAACTCGATTTAGCGACGCTGTGGGGGCCTCCAAAGTCTTCTGAACCGGGTTCCTATGCCTTCCGCACGTACATGAATTATGACGGGAAGGGCAGCAAGTACGGCGATACTTGGGTGCGATCGCACAGCACAGATCAGGGACTTTTGTCAATCTACGGATCGCAACGCAGCAGCGACGGTGCTTTGACGCTGGTAATTATTAACAAAACCAGCGAAAAGTTGACCAGTAACTTGAGTTTGAAAGGATTTAAGCCGAGTGCTCAGGCTCAAGTTTACACTTACAGCGAGGCGAATTTGCGGGCGATCGTCCGTCAAAGCGATTTAGCTGTCAGCGCCGCCGGATTTAAGGCAACTTATCCCGCTAATTCTATCACTTTGGTAGCCATTCCCCAAGCCTAAAAAACAGGTTCGCAGTAATACCATTTTTCTAAAGATGTGCTGATGAAGTCTTAGCCCCCCCGAACTCGCGGGGGGGTTGGGGGGGGTAATATCTAGCGCTACTTCATGAAATTGGTATGAAGTGCTGATGTACCAGTTTTTTTGAGAGAAGAAGGACTAAAGTCCTCACTACAAACCTAGTCAAAATGTTTGTAGTTAGGACTGGTGTTTTGAATTTAATTCGCCTCCATCCAAGCAATACATTTCCGCATTTGCTCGGCCATCATTTTTCGGTCAGCATTATGTCGGCGGCCATGTCCCGGTAACACCCATTCAAACGAGTAATTAGCCAAGTTTTGCATAGATTTGATTTGTTCCGGCCAAGAATACCAACAGACTTCGCGAAAGGCAATTAGCTGCTGCAAACTTTCCGACCATGCCAGATGGTCGCCGCTAAACAAAAACTTGTTATTATAAAGCAAAACTGTGTGACCTTTCGTGTGACCGGGAACAGGTACAATCAACAAATCATCGGCTAATTGATACGGTTCGCTGCCAGATAATTGAATTTCTACACTGCGAGTATCCGCCTTAATTTCATCAGCATGGAGAATGCGATCGCACCCAAAATGATCGCGGTATTTTTGATGGTCTGCTACATCGTCGCGGTGAGTCAAGTACATATAGCGAATGCCGCCCATTGCTTCGATATTTTTGACTAGCGGCGGCACAAAACTAGGAGAATCAACTAAAATGTTTCCTTCGGGGCGGACAATTAAATAGCTAGCCGCGCCGTAGGATTTCTCGGAATGGTAGCCGCAGTGGTAGATATTTTCTGCTACTAACGCGGGCAAATTTTGCTGAACTTCTTTGATGTTTTTCGGCTTTTCAACAGTGCCGATCGAATTTGTGGGACAAGACAAAAGAGCCGCGAGACTTCGCATGGATGCTGTTTCGTTTGTCGGCTGCTGGTAAACTGCTGACTGTTCTCCGACTTGAGTAAATACTTCCGGTGCCATCCACCGACAAGTATCGCAGTCTATGCAGGTACTGTCTACATAAAAATTACCGCTGATGTTTTCGGGGCGGCGCAAATTTATATTAGCCATTTTTTTACAGTTTGAAAAAATTAAGATGTTAGTTTAAGCTAACATCTTCTACCATTTTACATTTCGTAGTGGGGACTTGGGGCCACAACCGAAGAGCGGACTGAAGTCCGCACTACGAACGTCGGAATAATCATTTTCTGAGAGTGCAGTTCTGTCCGCTGGGGACAGCACTGCGGTATTATTTGGCTCTAAGCGGATTTGATATAAATGCTCGATCGCCCATTCAATCCAACTAACCGCCGGAATTCCACTTAGTCACCTGATTCATCCGAGACAAAGCACTTTCAGCAGACTCACGAATATAAGGATCGGCATCAGGATTAGCCGCCGCCGCCTCCAAAACCTCC
>JBBSNU010000569.1:0-3789 GCA_038260455.1 Chroococcales cyanobacterium
ACGCTTTTCTATGTTACAGGCAGCCCTGTTCACTGGGGCGATGGCCACAACCGCTTCGATATCTTTACTCGTTCCTGGCCTGAGTCAATCAGTCCGCGCCGAGCTTCAAGATAGCCCCAAAGCTGTCTTAGACGAAGCTTGGCAAATTGTGAACCGAGACTATGTTGATGGCAGCTTTAACAAGACTGACTGGCAAGTGGCCCGCCAAGAATTGTTGAGCAAAAACTATACCTCTCGCGAAGCTGCCTACACCGCTCTCCGCAAAGCCCTAGAGAAATTAAACGACCCCTACACGCGCTTCATGGACCCGAAGCAGTACGAAGCGCTGACGAATCAAACCTCTGGGGAACTGACAGGGGTGGGGATGAGGCTGGAACAAGACGAGAAAACGAAAGCGATTACGGTAGTCGAACCGATGGAAAATTCCCCGGCCCTGAAAGCAGGGATTCAAGCGGGCGATACGATTTTGGCGATTGATGGCAAAACTACCAAGGACATGACTGTCTCGGATGCGGCTCAGATAATTCGGGGCGACGAAGGCACGAAAGTCTCGCTGCGGATGGCTCGTAGCGGCAAAAGCGAGTTTGATATCACTCTGACTAGGGCGAGAATTGAGGTAGCTGCGGTTCGCTACAGCCTCAAGGATGAAGGGGGCGAGAAAGTCGGTTACATCCGCTTGCAAGAGTTTAGTTCCCACGCGGGCGAACAAATGGAGGCGGCGATTAAAAAGCTCTCGGCTCAAAAAGCTGATGCTTTTGTGTTGGATTTGCGGGGGAATCCCGGCGGTTTGCTGCGGGTGAGCATTGATATTGCCCGGATGTGGATGGATACTGGGGCGATCGTCCGTACAGTCGATCGTGCGGGCGATTCTCAGGAAATGCGGACAAACCGCACTGCGCTTACTGACAAGCCTTTGGTGGTGCTCGTGGACGACAATTCGGCCAGCGCCAGCGAGATTTTGGCCGGTGCTCTCAAGGACAACAAGCGCGCAACTGTGATCGGCACCCAAACTTTTGGCAAAGCTTTGGTGCAGTCGGTGCATTCTTTGTCTGACGGTTCGGGATTGGCGGTGACGATCGCTCACTACTATACTCCCAACGGTACGGACATCAGCCACAAGGGCGTTACTCCCGATGTTAAGGTGGAAATCAGCGACGCACAAAAGCTGAAATTAGCTAACAAACCGACATTGGTTGCGACTCAAGACGATCCTTGTTACGCTCAGGCGATCGCGCTTCTGAAAACTACCGCTACCTCAACCCGCCCCGTTGCGGCTAATGAGACTCTTGTTCCTCAGAAGTAGTTGAAACCCTCAGCTATTAACAATTAGTTTTAAGATAAAACCCGCCGATGCGGGTTTTATTTTTGTAGCCACGGCAGGAGGAGATTGCTATGATTAGATCGATCGCCAAAAATCAATCAATCAGCGATCGTGATTTTAAAGATTTTTAAATTCGCGAGTTCCCTGATAGCCAGATAAATCTCCTAACTCCTTCAACGATTTTTGCCCTTCGTAAAACTTACCATTAATTTCCCAAGCCGGAGTCCCTTGAATCTTCGCAGCTTGACAAAGATCAGGCCTCGCATTTTTCCCTTGAGGATTGCACTCGATATAATTGATAATTCGAGCCGCCTCTTTGCCAAAACTTTCTTTCTGCATCTGACAGTGATCGCAGGTAAAAGAGCCGTACATTTTAGCTCCCACTCTTTTTAAATGCTGTGCTAAAGCAATTTCCGAAGTACCGGAAGATGTTGTAGTCTTCATGCTAGTCTCCCTAGCAGTACCGAGATTATTCACATCGGCATAAAGAGCCAGAGAAGAAATCAGCACTAACATAGATACCAGAACTCCAATGAAAAATAGTTGCCCAATATCATCCCATTCGCGACCGATTAATGCTAAGACAAACAAGCTAGTTGCAAACAAAGCAGACGCAATACAATAAATACAAGTTGCTTTGATGTCAACAGTGAGTACGTACATCAAATAGCCACTGAAAATCATCATTGCTGTACCGCCAGCAAACAGCAATAGTCCCGTCCAAGACTCTAACTTAGAGCGGAGAGCCTTCTGTTCTGCGGGATTGACAAATAGGGGAGCTACGGCAAAAATTATCATGCTCAAATAGCCCAAAAACCCAAATAGAGAAAGAGGCAAACCAAAGACATAGGCATAGGGACTCGAAAGCACGATATCGCAGCCGGCTATGGGACAAGTTACCGCTCCTTGGGATAACTTGACGGCTGTTAGATAAGCAGTAATCGCAGCCCCAATACTTGCAATTCCTGCCATGATCGGACGGGAATAGCGGTGAATCCAAGGCAGAGAACGTTGACGGCGCATAATATTTTTTCCTGTACTGGATGTTTCGCAAGACTAGAGTTTATTACTAACCATTTTACACTTTGATGAAATAAGCCACAACTGCTAAAATTATTAACATTGCTCCGGTTAATCCTTGTTCGTGATGCTCGAAAAAATGCAGCTTTTCTTCTAAAGCATTAACTCCTTTCATTCCGAAATCTACCAGCAAAACCATTCCCAAAACTGTCACCACTAAGTAGACGACAGAAACTACAAGTATGCCGACCCAACCAATCGTTCCTGCTGAAAAATAATAGGCTTCTATTTCGATGCACGGCGATAAAAACATTCCTGTTCCTAAAACAGCTAGAATTTGAAATTGCGATCGCTTGGTAGTTAAATTAACTGTTTCAACGTGATGGTGGTGGTGCTGTTTGCGAGAACTATCTAACTCTGCAAAAAGATAGATAATTCCTAAAACCAATAAAACTAAAGGCGCAATTACTTGAGCTGCCTCTACATAGGTAGCAGCTAACTTGTAACCGAATAAGCCGACGACAATTCCAATTAGGATAATGCTGAGAGTATGAGCAACTCCTGTAATTACTGTTGCCCGCAAAGTTTCGCCGCGAGACCAATTTTCAGTTTTACCAATGGCAATTAAAGGCATCCAGTGGTTGGGAATTAATGCGTGAATAATACTAAGAGCTAGACTTCCCAACAGAATTTTGATGATACTTTCCATTTGCTTTCCTCTACAAATTGCTACAAGGAGGGAGGAATTGCCCGCCCTCCTGGAGTTTTCAGCCGACTACTTTAAAACTCTAGTCGCATTGAAAATAGCTGCTAAAGCCACCCCAACATCGGCAAAAACTGCTTCCCACATTGTAGCTAAACCAAAAACACCCAAACCAATAAATATCGCTTTGACTGACATGGCAAAAATGATATTTTGCCAAACAATATTGTGAGTTTTTCGGGCAATTTGGATCGCTTCAGCCACCTTTGACGGTGCATCTGCCATAATCACAATGTCAGCAGTTTCGATCGCCGCATCGGAGCCCAAACCGCCCATCGCCATGCCGACATCAGCCCTAGCAAGAACCGGTGCATCATTAATTCCATCCCCGACAAACACAATTTTATCGCCTTTTTTAGATTGGGCAATCAGTTTTTCGATCGCCTCAACTTTTCCTTCGGGCAATAACTCAGCTATGTAGGAATCTAAACCGAGCTTTTTCGCAACACTATCGGCTACAGCTTGATTGTCTCCTGTGAGCATCACGATGCGCTCCACACCCAATTTCTTGAGGTCGCGAATAGCCTGTACTGCGTCGTCTTTAAGCTCGTCAGCAATTAAAATATAGCCAGCATAGCGGTTGTCTACTGCTAAATGTACGACAGTACCCTCAGCATTGCAGACATCGTGAGGGATGTTTTCTCGGTGTAGCAAACGGTC
The DNA here is from genome assembly GCA_038260455.1 of Chroococcales cyanobacterium. Lineage (GTDB taxonomy): Bacteria > Cyanobacteriota > Cyanobacteriia > Cyanobacteriales > Microcoleaceae > Microcoleus. Next base: position 3,765 of record JBBSNU010000569.1, read on the forward strand.
ATTTCCGGCAAGCACAATTTGATTA
>JBBSNU010000570.1:0-3787 GCA_038260455.1 Chroococcales cyanobacterium
ACCAAGATTTTGCACCACCATCCATCCACAGCCGGATTGATTTATTGCGAATGAATTGACAAATTCTAATCGCTTCATCGATCGACTGAAACTGATTTGGTTTTGCGTAAGCCTTGAATTCGAGAACAAGCATTTTTTTATTACTCCTGTTCCTATAAGAGCATCACTCGTCATAGGAATACTCAACGCTCTGCCAGAATCCGGAGAAAGTCCCCCTAGAAGGGGGAGGCTCTAACCCCAAATTTTTGGTAGGATTCCTCTCAATTTTGCTTTGGGCTCTTCCTCCCCGCTCTGCGTTACCAGGCTCTTCCTGGTAACGAGAATGCTGCAAAAAATTAAAAATGTTAAGATTTAATTGTTGACACATCTGCCGTGGGTATGGTATTGCAAATCAGTTAGCAGGCGGCAGCGCGGGGCTGCGATCGAACTTCTCACCGTTTTGACTCTGGGATTGACACTGGCGATCGAGCTCGGGAATTACTTAATTGGAAAACCTGACTGTTTAAGAGTTTTTACGTAGTAAACACAAGTAGGAACCCTTGACAGGATACCCTCAGCCTCCGCCCGTGCAAACTTCGCGCGAAGTTTCAAAGCTCGGATTATATTTTATCTCACAACAAACTACTATTCATTAATAACAGGGATCTAAAGTAGTGGCGGATGTTCAATTTAGAGGAGAAAAATTTAGTTAATACCAGGAGGCTCTCATGCGGAAAATCACGGCGCGACAAAGGATAAGTGCAATGATAGCACTGCCGATCGCACTTATGGCTAATACAAATCAAGCTTTGGCCGCCGATACCAGTCAGAAAATCGATCCAATTAAAGAAGTTTCAAATTTTGGCGATGAGCTTGATTTTGAGATGGCGCTACCAACAACAATCGCCATTGAAGAAAGCGAGGATTGGGATCAACCTAATTTTTCAGCTACTAACTTAGATATGGAGATTACTAAATTTATGACAGAAAATCTGCCACCTATAACTATTGAGGAGCCGCCAGCCGTAGTTTATCTCAGTGCGGCCAGGGGCCAGTCCACCAGGCAATGCCGGATTTCCGGGATATGTGAATAATTGAGTCAGATTTGTGCGGTTTGTGCGATCGGCTTTTTTTATCAGTATAATTCTCGCTGTGCGAGGGTAAAAAAATCAGTAAAATCCAGTAGATTTTCCTGAACTTATGCGAATAACAGAGTATGTATTTTTTCGGGTATGCTTTAACTATATCTAGTAAAACAATCAGACAATTTCAAGGCTTAGGCGTGGGGAGCTAGAAACCCGGTTTTTACGAATTTTGGAAAAACGAGAAATATAAGAAGAAACCGGGTTTCTGAGTTTAGCACATTTGGTTCGTAGTGCGGACTTAAGTCCGCTCTCCGGCTGCGGACGGTCGTCCGCACTACGAACGGTTTTTGATTTCTGAGGTGAGTATGCGTGCACGATGACATAAATCGGGCTGGTTTTGCAGCAGCAAACTCGCTTGTATCAAAGTGATATTCATGCTTAAAAACCCTACAATTCGTAAGGTGCTAAAATGTGTTAAATCCTTTTCAAAATCCGTTGCTGAACTTTCTTCTTTCTAAAGCATCTATTCCATCATAATTTTTAAAGACTATGATTAACTCGCACTGCAGCCAAGACACCGCAGCACAGCAAAACAAAAGTTCGCTGCAAACTCTCTCTCGCACTCTCTCGATGTCTCAGGGACAATTTTCGCTGATTTTAGTGCGGTGCAATTATAGTGCCATGAAAGAAGAAACTGTACGGCTATTGCGAGAGGAGTCTGGGATTGAGATTCGAGAAATTGTCCTCCCGACATCTGTTAAAACTCTTTACACGACGATAGAAACCGAACTCGACGCTAGCAGGCCGCCAGCTTTAATGGTGTTTGGATTGGAGTCGGTAAGTGCGATCGATCGCCTGCTGACTTCTACCAACTACGTCAGGGAAGAATTTCGCAATAACTTTCCCTTCCCCATAGTGCTGTGGGTGACAGACAAAATACTCAAAAAAATGATTCGGTTAGTAACAGATATCGAGACTTGGACGACAACAGTAGAATTTGTGCAGGGCCCAGACGAATTGGTAGATTTTCTGGCCACAAGTGCCGATCGCATTTTTTCCAAAATTTTAGAAACTGGCAATTGGCGCTTAAGTAATTGTGCCATTCTCGGAGCCAATTCTTTGACAGAACTAGAGTCAGCCAGCCAAGACTTGCAAACTTGCAACATCAGATTAGAACCAGCCATCGAAGCGAATTTGCAATTTATTCGCGCCCGAGAAGAATATGCTTGTCACCGCATCGATGCCGCCATTAAATTGTATCAAAAAAGTCTCGATTTTTGGAAATATCAAGTAGCATTCTTGGGAACGAAAACAGAATTTAGCGACTTATTATTTACCGTTCACCCTGCACCAGTATTAGAAGGAATTCTGCTATTTCACATCGGCCTTTGCTACCGCTTCCAAGCAGAACAGCACCGCAGCGACAACCGTCCTTACTGGACAGAAGCTAAGAATTATTTTCAGGAATGTATTAATGTTTTAGAACGCGCGGGACAGTCGGATGCTGTTGGTATATTCATCAATCAACTCGGGGAAGTGTTGCAGCATTTAGAAGATTGGGATGCACTCTGGAATTTAGCTATCAAAGCTCGGAGATTACATCAAAATATGAAAAATTCAGCGGTTAATTTAGCTCAAGATTATGGCTTTTTGGCTAGAGTAGCCTTAGAGCAAAAGAACTGGCAAGGGGCGAAAGAATGGGCTTTAATCGCTCTAGAGGTTCTGAACTCCAAATTAAAAGCGACGGGACAGGGAATGCCTGTAAAATCGCAGCATAAAGGCTTGTATCTATTAATTTTAGCAGAGGCTCAGAGCCAGTTGGGCGAGATAGAAGAGGCGATCGCCCATTTAGAGTTTGCTCGCTCGGAAACCGAACCTTGCTACAACCCGCAACTGTATTTGCGGGTTTTAGAAATGCTGCGAGTAGTTTATTTTCAGCGGGGAGAATATCTCAAAGCATTTCAAATCAAGCAAGACTATCGAGGAGTAGAACATACCTATCGGTTTCGAGCTTTTATTGGAGCCGGAAAATTGCAGCCGCACAGAGAAGCGATTAATCCCGCCGAAACAGTTGCCGCCACTGCTACTATTGCTGACGAAATAACTGCTTCCGGTAGAGAAGAAGACCTCAACCGATTGATATATAGGATGAACAATACGCCAGACAAACTGACAGTAATTTACGGTCAGTCTGGAGTTGGCAAAAGTTCAATTATAACAGGGGGATTAGTCCCCGCTCTCAAACAAAAAAAGATAGAAATGCGGACTGTTTTGCCGATCGTGCTGCAAGTTTACAACAACTGGCCGCAGGAATTGACCAGACAGTTATCTGCTGCGAAAGCTGAAATATTCAATCTCGAAATTTCTGAAGCGGTACCGAGTTCTGCGGAGGTTGATTTGACCCCAGCAGCAGGCCCAGTCAATAAAAATCTTGTTTCGGCTGCGGAAAATCTGGATCGAATTGAGCATTTACAGCCTGTAGAATTAATCGTCAAAAAACAGGCGATCGAATACGAAAAAATTATCAAAGAACTGCAAATAAATTCCGAACATCTAGTGACAGTTCTGATATTTGACCAATTTGAAGAATTCTTTTTCGTGTGGAAAGAGCCAACAGAAAGGCAGATATTTTTTGATTTTTTGCGGGAATGCTTGAAAATTAAGTATTTAAAAGTCGTCCTGTCTTTGCGGGAAGATTACCTGCACTATTTGCTGGAATTTTC
>JBBSNU010000571.1:0-3777 GCA_038260455.1 Chroococcales cyanobacterium
ACTCCGCTGCAACAATTATTGGCGATACAGGAATTTCAAGAAGCCGATCGCTTGACATTAGAGAAGCTTTGTGAATTGGCGGGCGAAACAGCTTTGCAAAGAAAGTGGCTGTATTTTACGCAAGTTGAGAGTTTGCCGGTGGCGGATTTGCAAACAATGAATGTGCTGTGGAAAGTTCATTCCGAAGGTAAATTTGGCTTTTCGGTGCAGCGCGAAATTTGGATGAGTTCGGGCAAGAATTGGGATAAATTGTGGCCGCTAATTGGCTGGAAGAAGGGGAATAATTGGACGCGCTACCCACAGGAGTTTATTTGGGATTTGAGCGCGCCTAGGGGTCATTTGCCGCTGTCGAATCAGTTGCGGGGAGTGCGGCCGTTTGCGGCGTTGATGGGTCATCGGGCTTGGGTGAAGTAAGACTGCGGTTGAAACCGCCCGGTTTTCTTTTGAGGAATGTTGGGAAATTTTGTATAAGATTGTGTCCGGTAGATTATCGTAACAAAAATGGTTCGTAGTGCGGACTAAAGTCCGCACTACGAACCAATCTTAGATATGTCAATCGAGCGGACACGATATAATTGATATTTGAATTAATTAGCGAGAGGGCTACGAGTCATGGTAGGCATCGGAACCAAACTCACTTTAGAAGAATTTCTAGCTTTGCCCGACGGAGATGTATATTATGAGTTTGTAGATGGTGAAGCAATCCCCAAAGTGTCTCCTAAATATTTTCATTCGACTTTACAGTTTGCTTTGTGTCGCCTGATTGGTGTCTGGTGTAAAAGTCGCGGGCGAGTTCTTCCAGAATGGGCAATTCTGTTAAAGCGTCTGGGTAAAGATTGGGCACCTGTTCCTGATTTGACGTATATTTCCTATGAACGTCTGCCGAAAAGTTGGCGACGGAATGAAGCTTGTTCTGCAATACCTGAACTGGTGATTGAGATTATCTCTCCCGATCAAACCATGAAGGAATTTGAAGAGAAGGCGCAGGATTATTTGGTGGCGGGGGTTCCGCGAGTTTGGGTTATAGATCCCGAATTGATTTTAATTAGAAGCTTTTTCGCTGATGGTTCTAGTCAGGTGTATACGGATAGAATGGCGATCGCGGATGAGTTGTTGCCTGGTTTGGAGTTGACGACTCGGCAAATTTTTGAAGAGGCCCAGTTGATTGATTGAGGGCGATTTTAGCCGCGAAACTCAAACAAGCCAAAATATCCTGTTGAGTGAGATAAGGAAAATCATCTAGGATTTCTTGATAAGTCATCCCAGAGGCGAGATATTCCAGCACGTCATAAACTGTAATTCTCATACCTCGAATACAAGGTTTGCCACCTCGCTTACCCGGTTCTATGGTTATGATGTTAGCAATTTCTTGGTCTGACATGGCTCTCTCATGTTAGTTTCTGTTTTTAATTCTCGCCTAGGAAAGGGAGAGCGATCGCCCTGTATCTTGTCTTTTTGGCGATCGCTCACAAACCTAAAATCACACCTAGCGCTACTGCCAGCTCATCCATATAATTTTCATCTAAATGACCGATTACCCTAATAATCCTAGATTTGTCGATAACTCGAATCTGTTCGCAAAGTATTACTGAATCTTGATTTAAACCGCCAACTCCAGATGGAACAAATACATGAGAAGGTAAAAGAGCGCGACGAATTTTCGTAGTAAATGGTGCAATAATAGTATGAGGACTTACTGCATTAGCGCGATCGATCTGTAAGATGACAACAGGTCTTATACCAGCTTGCTCTGTACCAACTACCGGATTCAAATCGCATAACACGACATCTCCTCTCGTATATGTTATGTTTACAGATGAAGCTGTTACCATTGAATTTCTCCACAGGCTAACTTTTCTTCGTAGGCTTCTAAATTCTTTAAATAGTCAGAAAAGTCTGATTCAGTAAGCTGTGGCAATTCACTGTTGTATTTGAGAAGCAAAAAGTCTATGAAATCATTAACTTCTTGAACAAGCGACTCCGGTAGTTGGCTAATTTTAGAAATAGTTAGATCGTAAACTGTCATGTTTTTCCCCTATATATCTCATTTACTTATTTCAAGTATAGCCGAGGAAGGAGTTTTTAAATCCAGAACTCAAACACATTCATTAAGCTGTTTTTGTTCTCCTTCCGGCTGCACTTGCTTTTGCAAACTAATTTTGTCGCCCACTTCATACCCCGAATTAAAACCAGCTTCGCTGCTGACTTGAGAATCTGTCCTCGTTTTGATTTTAACCCCTCGGCCTTCTAAATAATCGGCGATCGCCAGTTGATTCTTCTCAAACATCGATCGCACTACAATCGCAGGAGTCGCCGCCGTATCAGCCGTACCCGGAATCCCAGACTCCTCCATCTCCCGCTTTTGTTCCAGCAATCGCTGTCTCAGCCTTGTGGCGCATCCCACCCGAAAAGCATTCAGATACGCCAATCCCCGGCCGCTTCCCTTGCGGTATTTCGCCCGTTTCTCGATCGCAGAACTCAAATACTCGTAAAGGTGCTTGCAAACAATCAGATTTGTAGAGCTTCCCACCAAAAACATATTACCAGTATAAGTGTTCCGCATACCAGTACAACCGTTAGCTTCAGCAATTCCCGACAGCAGCATCATTTTCCAAGTCACAAATTTCGAGGTTGTTTCGACTCCGCTTTCGCCCATTTCTTCTTGGTGATTCGGGCCTAAATCAGCGAGGCTGAGATTGTACTGCGCCAGTAAAACCGAAGCTTTTTCGGCCGCCGCCGTCGATTCATTTTCATTGGATGAGGTGGCGAGGGCTAACAGCTTTTTGATTCTTTCGACAATACTTGTATCTGCCATTGTTCGATCGGTTTTTGGGTGAGAGTACGCGGTGGTAGCGATTTTGGGATAGTTATATTTTACTATAGCGTGGAATGTACGATATTTTTCAACAGTCCTAGCGGGTAGCCAAAAATCTAATTTTTTAACGAAAAGATGCGTTGTCACGCGATATTCATAAAGTAGCGCTAGATATTACCCCCCCAACCCCCCCTTAGTAAGGGGTGGCTCAGACTTGATCAATAGCACATCTTTAGAAAAATGGTATCACGCGAGATTCGCTGAAAAACCCAGTTTTTTTGGTAACAGTGCGATGTTTTTTGAAGATAATTTGATTCATCTAAATAGTCTGCACCAAAAAAACGAATTGTTGCCTAATACAGTTGATTTAAGACTTGTTATAGTTGGAGATTTTATCGCATACCTATTCCTCCCCAAGCCATCGGGAGAGTAGGGCGTAGGCGAGGAGGTTTTCGGGGGTATAAGCAGTCTTAACCCAAGCGGATTAAAATAGAAGAGGAGTCGATCGATAGGGAGCATCTCAGTTTTGCATTTATAGTGCGAGCGTCCCCGCTCGCGTATTAGACCTTTTGCAAAAATCCGAAAATACCCTGAAACCATCTGCGTCAATCGGTTTTGCATCTGCCCGATATCTGCGGTTGCTCTATGACTCGAAGATTTCTGCAAGAGGTCTATTGTACTCGCGAGCGGGGACGCTCGCACTATAATAAAAAAAATGCTTTTTGCAAAACTGAGATAATCCCGATCGATACTTTACAAATAGCAGGCTAGATGAATAGATGAATGAAAGTTAACAGCCGATTTATTTTTACATTCCAAAAAGCCAGTCGCCGGTGGGAAAAATGCCCGAAGTTCCTGAAGAATACTGGCAGTGGATGAGTTCTTGGGGCAGTAGGTACGGCCGGGGAAAGTATGATTGGACTCTGCAAACTTATCTTTATTTGAAAGCGGACGGGTTGCGA
>JBBSNU010000572.1:0-3771 GCA_038260455.1 Chroococcales cyanobacterium
ATTGATGGGTGACGCGGTTTCCCATGCGGTGATGCCGGGGGTTGTGATTGCTTATGTGCTGAATATTCCTTTGGCGGTGGGGGCGTTTGTGTTTGGTGTGGGCTCCGTAATTGCGATCGGCTTTATCAAAGCGAAAACTCGGATCAAAGAAGATACGGTAATCGGTTTAGTGTTTACTGGATTTTTTGCCTTTGGTTTAGTGTTAATTTCTAAAGTCAGAAGTTCGATCGACTTGACGCATATCTTATTTGGCAATGTCTTAGGCATTTCCGATGCTGATATTGTTCAAACTGTAATTATTAGTGTCATCAGCTTAGTGACGCTGGCAGTTTTACGCAAAGATTTAATTTTATTTTGTTTTGATTCGACTCACGCGCGATCGATCGGTTTAAATATCACATTTCTCTATTACGTGCTGCTATCTTTGCTATCGCTCACCGCAGTGGCGGGACTTCAGACAGTCGGGATTATTTTAGTAGTAGCAATGTTGGTGACTCCGGGAGCAACCGCCTATTTATTGAGCGATAATTTTGACCACATGATGCTAATTGCGATGGCGACTGGGGTATTTTCTAGCGTCATGGGAACTTATATCAGCTATCACATAGATGGGGCGACGGGTGGATGTATTGTGGTGTTGCAAACGTTGCTGTTTGTGTTGGCGATGATTTTTGCTCCGAAACACGGTTTGTTGGTTAGAGCTAGGAATTCACGGGCGATCGATTAATAAACAGTTATGGACGCATTTAAACTTGTAGGGTGCGTCAGACGAAGTTATAGGGCGATTATTAAGGGTTTTATATCTGACGCACCTTACTAATTGTGACACTTGCGTCCAGGACTGTGGTTTTAATTGCCTATTCACTAAACTCAATATTTTCATACAAATCTGCCACCGCAAATTCCACAGGAATAGAAGTTAAGGAAACTCGATCGCCCGCACAGCTATATTCCGAAAAAATCCACTTATTCGCGTCAGCTTTAGAATATTGCTGCACCTGTAGCCGATATTGGTCAATTAATAAATACTCCTGAAAACTCGGAATACTGCGATAAGCAGCAAACTTTTCATCTCGGTCATAAGCTTTGGTACTTTTAGAAAGCACTTCCGCAATCAGCACAGGATTTGTAATTGTATCCGTCCGTCCAGACTGCAACTCGATCGGGCGCGGCACTACCATCACATCAGGGTAAGTATAGTTGTTAAACTGCGGAACCCAAAGCCGCTGATCGGATGCAAAAATACTGTAAGGTTTACCCTTGAGACTGACCCTCAAAACAGAATTTAAGATGCTCGTAATTTCGCTATGATTTGGTGTGCCACCTGCCATCAGAATTATCTCCCCATTGATAAATTCATGTCGCTCTTGAGAATTTATTTCCAATTCGAGATATTCCTCAGCCGTATAGGTTTTCGTTTCAACTTGCGCGATCATACAGAACTCTCTCCTTTAATCGACTGATTCCAGTTTATCATAAAGTTTTAGCATTGACTAAAAAAATCAAGAGAGGAATTAATACCTCTCTACAAATTGCACCGTTTAACTCAAGTATCGAAGAATTCACCAAGTACCGAATCAAGATAATTCTCAGCAACAACATCAAATTTAGCAACTGGTGAATGATTCGGAAAATTGGGTAACTACGGAGACTTCACTGATACAAAATTAATCTTTGTTATTGGTAAAATCAGCGACATAGTTCACAACAAGAGGCTCCGATTTGTGTCCATTAAGTACAGGTGATTCTCCTGCTTTGTCTCCATTTTTGGTGGTTTCATTCCGCATGAATGTTGCCATCAAACCGTCAAGCAAACCGCCACCGCCGCCGCTACCGTTGACTGCAACATCGGGTACGACGCGAACGCTGCCATCTGCGATCGCCTGAATAGCTTGCAACATCGTGTAACTTTCGATGCCCAAAGCATTGACACCAACTTGATAAGCATCGGCTTTTGCTTGTCCCATGAGGCGAATTCCTTCTGCTTGACCGTTGGCGTGTTCGATCGCAGCGCTAGCAGTCAATTGAGCAATTTTCACGCCTTGTTCTGCCCCCACCACCTCATGTTGAATGTCCGCGATCGCAGTTGCACGCACCAATTCTTGACGTTGCGACTCCGAACTGCGCTGCGCTTCGTAGGTTTTCTCCTGTTCCTGAGCAATTTTGCGATCGGTCAACGTTTGCATCAACTCCCCTGGTGGCGAAATCAAACCAATCAGGGTATCAACCGCTTGCACATCATAGGCGCGCAATGCCTGACGAACGTGTTCTGCGGCCTCTGCTTGGCGATCGCTGCGCGCGATCAAAAAATCGAGTATGGTATATTCTTGAGCCGAATTGCGGAAGTAATTGCCCACAATTGGACGCAGCACTTGGTCAATTAGATTCTGCATCGAACCTTGCCGCGAAATCACTCTCGGTGCATCTAAAGTACCGACATGAATGATTTGGAAAATTTCTAACTCAAAGGTAAATCCGTCAAAAGAAAGTAATTTCATGGCACTTAACTTGGAGTCATAGCCGTGTTCTCCACTAAACCGTGATGTGAAGTTTAAAACTACGTCGGTTGTGGGAACAAGTTCGACTTTCATCACTTTTGTATTGACAGGATGTTTGCCTGGATAAAGCGGTTCGACCCACACGCCTTTATTGCCCTTGCTGACGAGATTTCCGTGGGTAAAAGCTTCCCCACTTACGTCTTTTTCCGATTCCCCCACAAAGGAAATTACTACGCCTACATAACCGATCGGCACTTCGGTCATTTCTACCTGTTCAACTTGCACAAACCAGGGATTGAGGTTCCACGAACCGGATAAAATTATCTGTTCTTGCAAGCCTCTGCGCCCGCCACCCTTGATGAAAGATTGCGCTTTTTGGAAATTGTTGTGACCTGGAATTATGGGGCCGGCGATTTCACCTTCATCAATGGGAACGCCGTCTAGTATGGTCACAATTCCTATACCTTCGGGAGCAAGTTTGTATACTTCAAACTCCCACGGTTCCATACCTTTTTGAGCGGCATTGGCTGAAGTTATAACCTCAAATAAAGCTGTATTGATCCGATAAGTTCCCGTTGTGATAATGGCTAGCTGCCTTCCTTTTTCTCCGCCGTTGGTGAGGAATTTGCGGGCATTTTGGAAGTTGTCGCAATCGACGACTGTACCTAAAATGCGATCGGGAGGAATTGTGGCTCCGTCATTGGCAATAATTAAACCTATTTCATCTTGAGGAACGACAACGACTGGTTCTTTGCGAATGCTATATTGCCAGGGGAAATAACCAAAATGCCAGCCAGGAGGGAGGGTGTCTGCTTGCAAACCTCCTTCGCCATCGAGGGCAATTAATCTACTGGATGGCAAGTTTTTGCGGGAGAATTTCTTGGTGACAATTCCCACTTCTCGTTCGCCGATCGCGATTAGCCCCAAAATCCAGCCAATCTTAGGTACGAAGATAAAAAATACTATAAGTCCTCCGATGGGATAGATCCACATCGGGATGCTGATTCCTTCAACCTGGGCTACTTGGACTTCTTGGGCTTGGGGTGGTGGCGGATTGGTTTGGGCGGATGCTGGTGGGGCGATCGCGCCGGCTGCTGCGATCGTTGTTGCTACAGATAGTGTTAAGGGTAAAAGGGGTCTTCTGGGTTTGAGGTGATAATAAAAACTAATTAGAAAAGCAAGCTAATAGTCGAGCTCGAAAATTGTCGAAATTAACAAATCCATAGGCTTGACGCTTAATCACTTTGAGGCGATTGTTGATTCCCTCCATCAC
>JBBSNU010000573.1:0-3764 GCA_038260455.1 Chroococcales cyanobacterium
AAGAATAGATGTTTGCTGTCCTGGGCATTTTAATTGTTAGTTTAGCATACCAAGTAAGGAAGAACCCATTTTTTTTATTATTATAGTGCGAGCGTGCCCGCTCGCGTATTGTTCTCGCGAGCGGGGACGCTCGCACTATAAATGCAAAACTGATATGCTCCCATTTAGAAATTGATTGAACACTGGTTCAAATCTAACCTAAAATTGAGTTAAATAAACTCTTAATCAACCACAAAAAAAGACCAGAAAAAAAACTATGGCAACTGAACGTTTAGTGCTTTTATCGATCAGAGAAGTGGAAAAAATGCGTCAAGCTGGCCGCTTAGCAGCCCAGCTTCTGCTGCATCTCGAACCAATGATCAAACCAGGAGTTAGCACTCTCCAAATTAACGACGAAGCCGAACGCTGGACTTTAGCCCACGGCGCAAAAAGTGCTCCTTTAGGTTACAAAGGATTTCCGAAATCTCTGTGTGCGAGCGTCAATGAAGTAGTCTGTCACGGCATCCCCAATGCCAAACAAATTCTCAGAGAAGGCGACATTATTAACATAGACGTAACCCCCTTAGTTGATGGCTATCACGGCGATACTTCTAAAACTTTTTTTGTGGGAAAACCTTCACCATTAGCTAAAAAATTAGTTGAAGTTACCGAAGAATGCTTGAGAAGAGGAATTGCTGAAGTCAAACCCGGTGCTCGTACCGGCGACATCGGTGCAGCAATTCAAGAATATGCTGAAGCACAGGGTTTTTCGGTAGTGCGAAATTTTGCAGGACACGGCGTGCACCGCGTTTTTCACACCGAACCGGAAATTTTGCATTACGGCAAGCGGGGCACGGGAAAAAAGCTCAGAAAAGGCATGGTTTTTACGATCGAACCGATGATTAATGAGGGAACTTGGGAAGTAGAAATATTGGGCGACGGTTGGACTGCTATCACTAAGGATAAAAAACTTTCGGCTCAATTCGAGCACACGCTAGCCGTGACAGATTCTGGGGTAGACATTCTGACTTTGCCGTAGGTGTTAAATGTAACAATTTGTAGGGGCGGGTTCACCCGAATTTTAAATGAAATCCCAGAGTCCAAAAACCCGCCCTCCCCATCGCAGAATCCCAAAAAATTGCCAGGTAATCGGAGTTGGTTGGTTGGGTGGGGGCGAGTTTATAAATACTCTGGATGTGAATTACAGATTGTTGGTGAACTCGCCCCTACAGAATTGGTTCAAATTAATCAGAATTGATAGAACACCATTTTTACTAATTTTGGCTAAAGAGAAGTGTGGGATTTGTTTACATTAGCCCTGTTTGTCAGGTGCGTCGCTGTGAGATTGTCTGTATTTAGCTAGGGATTTTTATCAAGCCACGCACGCTACATCCGTTACATCCGCTACAAAATCTGTTGCCGAACTTTCTTCGATAATGACTAACATTAAATGGCTGCAACCGGGAGATTTGCTGCGCGTGATTGCACCTAGCGGCGCGCTGCGAGAATTGACTAACTTTGAACGCGGTTTGGAAATTTGGAAATCCCGCGGCTATCGCATTGAATTAACACCCGGTTTTGACGATCGCGCTGGCTACTTGGCCGGTTCCGACACAAACAGAGTCCTACAGCTTGCAGATGCCCTCAGTGACCCAGATTGTCGCGGTATTCTGTGTGCTAGAGGCGGTTTCGGCAGCACTCGACTTTTGGAAAAAGGCAAAGTGGGAGATTGGGCAAATTCTCAGTTTCCCACTCCCGATTCCCATTCGCCGAAATGGTTAATCGGCTTTTCCGACATTACTGCTTTGCTGTGGAATGACGACAAATTGGGGATTTGGGGCGTTCACGGGCCGATGGTGACAACTTTGGGCGCGGAACCGGATTGGTCTGTCGATCGACTTTTTGACTGCATCGAAGGTCGTCCCTTACAATCTTTGCAAGGTAAAGGTTGGAGCGGTGGAAAGGCTGCGGGGCGGCTGTTTCCGGCGAATCTGACGGTGGCTTCTCATTTGCTCGGAACTCCGTATCAACCGGATTTGACAGGTGTTATTCTCGCATTTGAGGATGTTTCCGAGGCTCCTTACAGGGTCGATCGAATGCTGACTTTGTGGCGGATGGCGGGGGCTTTCGCTGGGGTGCGGGGGATTGCTTTGGGGCGCTTTAGTCGCTGCGAGGTTGGCCCGGATAGTCTTAGTTTTAGCATTGAAGAGGTTTTGCGCGATCGGCTTTTAGACCTAAATATTCCGATTGTCTCGGATTTGCCATTTGGCCACGAGGGCGTTAACGCTGCTTTACCGATGGGAATTGAGGCGAGTATCGACGGTGAATCGGGATTGCTGATTTGTGGGGATACATCGAAACTTTAAAAGCTGCATCAACGTCTATAAGTTTAACTTGAGACTTTGCACCAGCTAAATAGCTGATCCCCCCTAACCCCCCTTAAAAAAGGGGGAACCGGAAGCGCTCAAAGTCCCCCTTCTTAAGGGGGATTTAGGGGGATCGAGACTCTGGTAAAAGCGAGATTGATTAAGGGTTTTAGCCAGAAGTTGAGACTAATGGTTGAGACGGTGGGCAGAAATTAGATTTACAATGGATTGTGTATGCAAATGTCCGCGCCAAGAAGGCAAAAAAATTTTATAACTTTCGAGAGGTTGACATGAAAAAACACAACTTGTTAAACAGTATTGCTGCCGCTGTGCTAGTTACAGGATTGGCACTTACGGGGATTTCTTCTAGTGCGGTTGGCGAAGTGATACGGAATAACGATCGCATAGATGGAGTAATTCGCCGCACTTCCCCGATTTACCGTTTCCGAAATATGTGGATGCCTGGTTCTCCGACAGAAGAATTGCGCGGTCAAGAATACACGTTCAGCGCGCGGGAAGGCGACAACATTGAAGTGTTTTTAGATACAGAGAGAAGTCGCGGTTTTACTCCCGTGATGGTACTCTTTTACGGAAACAACAAACAAGTAGCTTTTACCCAAGACCGTTCTTTTAATTATCAAATTCCCCGCAGCGGCGATTACAAGCTGTTAGTATTAGCAAAAGATGCTGCTAGGGGCGGTAGTTACACGCTAGAAGTTGCGGGAATTGATGGCGACAGGCGGGCTAGCAATAGGTGGGATGACAGAAACGACAGGGACAGAAACAACCGCAACTACGACGGAGAACGGATTTTGCGAGATGATTTTGGCTTGCGACCTCTTGACTGTCGCGTGAGACGTACTATGGTGAGAGTAAGGTTTGAGGATGCTGACAGAAACGAGACTTATTGCGCTGAACCAAGTCGCCGGTATCCGCAGGGAGACTATTATTACAATCCGCGCACTAGAGATTTAGACTCGGCGAGGGTGGATAATAGTAGATTCGAGGACGATCGCCCTAATGATAATAACTGGTACGATCGCGATCGCGATCGATGTCGTGTATCGGTAGGCGGAGTGTGCGTGACTAGGTAAAGGGAAAAAACAATCATGTTTCCCGAGGAATTGTAGGGGCGGATTCACCCTGATTCGTAACTCTAATCAACAATATTTATAAACCCGCCCCCACCCAACCAACCAACTCTGATTAGGAACAAGTTTTTGGGGTTCTGGGATTGGTGGGGGCGGGTTTTTGAGTTTGTCGATTTCATTGTAGATTTGGGTGAACCCGCCCCTTGTATCTTGAAAGAGACAGGCGATCGAACCGTAGACCGCAGGCTATCAAACCGCAGACACGGTTGTAATCAAACCGCAGACACGGTTGTAATCAAACCGGAACGGGAGTAAACATAAAGAAACC
>JBBSNU010000574.1:0-3763 GCA_038260455.1 Chroococcales cyanobacterium
ATGAGAAAAAACAAAATTCAGGATTTGTTTTATCCCGATAGGCGGCTGGAAAAATTGGGCGCGCGCGAGGGTTTTCCGGTGCTGAATTTAACCGAACAGTTTCAAGGTTATACTGAAAAATATCAAGTATGCGCCCACGGTTTTGAGAATTCTGTACCCTGTCGCGGTCACTGGAATGAACTCGGGCACAGGCTTGCTAGTATTTTGATTAACAGAAATTTGTGCGAAAACTTGAAGCAGTCTCAAGTCCTCAAACAACAACCGTAATCAGTCAAATTTCATGAAAGACTCAACTGCGTTCAAAAAAGGCAAAAATATATTAACTTTAATCGCTGTTAATTTGGCGATCGCCTTTATTTGTCTGGAAGCTTTGTCGCTAGCTTTTTATTTTGTTAATCAAAAGCAGTTTTTTTATACCAGAACCAAAGGTAAAGAAAAAGTAGTAGAAGACATTGAAAGGATCGGAATTAGACTAGATGAATCTATCGTAGAAAGACTGCACCCGTTTTTTGGCTACGTGCTCAAACAAGGTGCTTTTCCCAATGAAAAATTAAAATTAAAAGTCAACAAACAAGGCTTTTATTCGCTCTACGAATATCCGTTTATTAAAATTAATAAAAATCAATTTATCGTAGGAATTTTCGGCGGTTCTGTTGCTAACAACTTTGCCGTAGATGAATACGTCACTCAAAGATTATCTAAAAAGTTAAAGAGTTATCCAGAATTCGCCAATAAAGAAATTGTAATTTTAAATTTCGGTAACGGCGGCTACAAACAGCCCCAACAATTATTAATTTTAAATTACTTTCTGGCCTTGGGTCAAGATTTAGATTTAGTCATCAATATTGACGGTTTTAACGAAGTAGCCCTCTCAAATTTAAACAACAAAGCCCAGCTAGACATAGGAATGCCCAGCGTTCAGCACATACAGCCGCTGACGAGTTTAGCCAACAACAACTTATCGCCGGAAGCGATGAGTTCGATCGTGCAAATTAGCGAAAACAAAAAACAGTTGAAAGCAGGTATTGACAAATTGCAAACTTGTCAGCTTGCTTTGTGTCACGCTGTTACCTCGCTACAGGTGAAACAATTAGTCAACAATTACCAGCAAGCCGTTGTCAAGTACGACACTCAAGTCAAACAATCCAACCCAGATACGGCAAATAGCGGTATAGTATACCTTCCCAAAGCTGACTATGTTTTGCCCGATCGCGCTGCTTTTGATAAAATAGCATCGATGTGGTACGAATCGTCGATCGGGATGAATCAAATTTTATCAAGTAGAAAGATTAAGTATT
The DNA here is from genome assembly GCA_038260455.1 of Chroococcales cyanobacterium. Taxonomy (GTDB): domain Bacteria; phylum Cyanobacteriota; class Cyanobacteriia; order Cyanobacteriales; family Microcoleaceae; genus Microcoleus. The sequence continues at coordinate 1,299 of JBBSNU010000574.1, forward strand.
TTCACTTTATCCAGCCCAACCAATATTATCAAACTAAACGAACCTTTACCGCCAAGGAGAACGAAATTGCGATCGACAAGAATAGTCCTTACATTGAAGGAGTGACAAAAGGTTATCCCGTGCTGTTGTCAAAAGTCAATGATTTACAAAAAGCTGGGGTTAATGTTTTTAACGCCGTGAATATTTTGGACAATACAAAAGAAACGGTTTACAAAGATGCCTGTTGCCACTACAATTCAGTGGGACAGGAAGTATTGACCGACTATGTTTCCAGTTCGATTATTAAAGTAGTAAGAGAGTCAAAATAGATATTTATGAAAGATTTTAAAGTGATTAAAAAAAGCCAAGAAATTCTGAAAATTGCTGCGATTAACTTGGCGCTTTTACTGGTTTTTCTGGAACTTGGTTCGCTGGGATGGTATTTTGTCAAGCACAAGCAATTTTTCTATACTAAATCGAAGGTGCAAGATAAGTCGGCTTTAGGAATAAATTTAGAAGGAGTGCGGCTGAATCAGTCTATTGTCGAAAGGTTTCATCCTTTCTTTGGGTTTGTTCAAAAACCAGGGCCAGATTTTCGCCCTGGTTTTAAGGTTAACAACTATGGGTTTATCTCTCCCTACGATTACCCTTTGAAAAAAACTAAGAAAAATCAATTTATTATTGGAGTTTTTGGGGGATCAGTGGCTTCTAATTATGGAATATTTGAAGTTCAAAATAAAATTTTACCTCGATATCTCAAGCAGCTTCCCGATTTACAGGATAAAGAATTTATAATTTTGTCTTTTGCTACTGGAGGCTACAAACAGCCACAACAGTTATTAATTTTAAACTATTTTTTGGCTTTAGGTCAAGAATTAGATATGGTGGTCAATATAGATGGTTTTAATGAAGTAGCACTTTCTAATCTCAACAATAAAAATAAAATAGATTTGGCGATGCCAAGCATTCAGCACATTCTGCCGCTGACTAATTTAGCGAATAATAGCCTTTCTCTAAAAGCTATGAAAGCAAGTGTCAGAATTCAAGAAACTAAAACTAAGATTAATGAGGGGCTGGAAAGTTTGCAGCGCTGCTCTTTCGCGGCGTGCGATGCTTTGACTTCTGTTTACGTTCAAAATTTAGTCAACAATTATCGTCAAGATGTGATTGCGTTTGAAAAAGAACGGACTCAACCACAAAAAGATGGTGATAGCGTTATTTATATCAATACTAATAAGTCTGTTTTAGGGGATTCAGTAGCTTTTGAAGAAATGGCATTGAATTGGGCAAAAAGTTCAATTTTTATGCACAAAGTGCTGTCGGCTAGCAATGTGCCGTATTTTCACGTCCTCCAGCCGAATCAATATTATCAGACGAAAAGGGTGTTTGGCGATGCCGAGAAGCGAATTGCTTTTAACAATGATACTCCTTATGCTCAATCTGTGGAAATTGGTTATCCGGCTCTTTTGAGTAAGTTTCCTAATTTAGAAAAAAATAAGATTAATATTTTCAATGGGGTTAAGGTGTTCGATCAGACTAAAGATGCTGTTTATGTGGATAGCTGCTGTCATTACAATCAAGCTGGAGAGGTGGTTTTTAGCAATTTTGTGGGCCGTTCTATTCTGGAATCTTTGCGGAAGGATGAGGCTAGGAGTAATAAAAAATAGGGAGCATCTCATTTTTGTAAGAAGTCATTAGTCATTAGTCATTAGTCATTTTCTTGAGTAGTCGTAGGGTGCGTCGCCATGAAAAATCCTCAAAGTCGATCGACAATTTCATAGCGACGCACCTGATACTATTTATAAAAGAGCTGCTTAGGATCGCGAATTAAATAACTTACAATTTTAATTGTTATTGTGGGACGGGCGGGACGCCCATCCCACAAACTTGTGGAAGTTATTAAATTTTCATTCCTTAAGACAAAAATCTTAGGCGGAGTGAAACGGAGGGTTGTGTCCTGGGCCGTTGAAAAGAACAGGTGCGTCGCTATTAGATTGTCGCTCTTTCTTGAGGATTGTCGATGGCGACGCACCCTACGGCTTTTAGGTTTTTGGTTGGGTTTTAGCTCGATCGCCCACAGAGTCGATCGGCATTACCAATATCTTATCAACGCGGTTGCCGTCCATATCCACGACTTCAACTCGCAAACCGTTCCACTCAAAATGCTCGGCTGCTGTCGGAATCTTTCCCAAATTTGTAATCACAAAACCGCCCATTGTGTGGTAACTTCCCCTATTTTCTGAAGATATTTCATCAATTCCAAACAGTTCAAAGAAATCATCGACCGGCAACATTCCATCTAACAACCAAGAACCGTCTTCGCGCTGCACGGCTTGCGGCTCGTCGGCATCTTCTATTGAAGGAAAGTCGCCAACGAGTTCGACCAAAATGTCGTTAACTGTCACCAATCCTTGAATGACTCCGTATTCGTCAACCACTAAGGCAATTTGATTGCTAGATTGCTTAAAAAGCTCTAATACTTTCAA
>JBBSNU010000575.1:0-3757 GCA_038260455.1 Chroococcales cyanobacterium
CGGAACGCCGGTGATTGACGTGGTATTTAACGGTGACAAGACTTTTGAGATGATTGTCGATACGGGGGCGAGCGGCACTTTGATTACTCAGCGGATGGCTACTGCACTGGGAGTGAGGCCCGTGGGCATCGGGAGAGCGGGGATCGCTGACGGTAGCGTTGTCGAGTTCCCCATCGGTGTGGTGCGATCGATTCGGGTTGGGGGTGCTGCGATCCAAAATGTCCAAGTGGCGATCGCTAAACAAATGCAAATTGGTCTGCTCGGTCACGATTTCTTTGGCAATTACGATGTCAAAATTAAAAAAGATGTTGTAGAATTTTATGTCCGTTGAGAGCGAGCCGATGCGGAAACCGATGGTCGATCGACTCCTGTAAAGTTATTCGCAGCCCCGTCAAGGCTGTTTAATTTATTTCTTGAGCCACTAGCAAAATGCCGCCAAGTGTGGTATTGTTTTGACTGTTTTCAGATTAGTTGACCGTTGAACTATCCGGGAAAATCCTGCTGCAAAAGCAAGGCCACTGTTGGCGATCTCGATTCACAGTCTCAGATGGTAGATTCACAGTTCAAGGCAAGGCAATCAATTAAACAAAAAGCAAAGCAGGTCGAAATTAATTCCCAAAATGCTGCGGCTGAAGGAATTTAGGTGGGCTTTGTTGGCCGAGAGCGTAGAAAGTCTGTAAACTGATTGGCGGAAGATGTTCCCCAAAATCGGAACTCATGACGATCGAGAAATTAATTATTGTAAATAAGGTATTCGCATGGCACAAACGTCTGTATCTCCTGTAGTGCTGATTATTCTCGATGGCTGGGGTTATCGCGAAGAAAAAGACGGAAATGCGATCGCCGCGGCGAACACGCCCGTAATGGACAGTCTGTGGGCCGCTTATCCCAGAACTTTGATTAGAACATCGGGCCGCGCAGTAGGGCTTCCTGACGGGCAAATGGGCAACTCCGAGGTCGGTCACTTGAATCTGGGCGCGGGCCGCGTAGTTCCTCAAGAGTTGGTGCGGATCTCGGATGCTGTCGAAGATGGTTCTTTGCTAGACAACCGCGCACTGGTTAAACTTTGCGAGGAAGTGCGGAGTCGGGGCGGCAAGTTGCACCTGACTGGTCTTTGTTCCGAGGGCGGGGTTCACTCGCATCTGAGTCACATTTTGGGTTTGCTAAAGCTAGCAAAGGCCCAGGGAATTTCTGAGGTTTGCATTCACGCCATTACCGACGGCCGCGATACTACTCCGAAAGAGGGCGTGGAAGCTCTCGGCAAGATTCAAGGTTATATCGAACAGGTGGGAATTGGTCGGATTGCTACCATCAGCGGCCGCTATTACGCGATGGACAGGGACAAACGCTGGGATCGGGTGCAGCGCGCCTATGAGGTGATGACGATTGAGGGCGCGCCTGATGGTCGATCGGCAGTTGATGTGTTGCAAGCATCCTATGCTGAAGGAGTGACCGACGAGTTTGCGATTCCGACTCGGATTACCGCAGGAGCCGTGGCATCCGGGGATGGGATGATTTTCTTCAATTTTCGCCCGGACAGGGCTAGAGAATTGACTCAGGCCTTTGTAGCGCCGGATTTTAAGGGGTTTGAACGGCATTTAATTGAGACGCTGAGTTTTGCGACTTTTACTCAGTACGACCCGAAGTTGTCGGTGTTGGTGGCTTTTGAACCGCAGAATTTGAACAATATTCTGGGTGAGGTGATTTCTCAACACGGTTTGCGGCAGTTGCGGACAGCGGAAACTGAAAAGTACGCTCACGTAACTTATTTTTTTAATGGGGGTCTGGAAGAGCCTTTTCCGGGGGAAGACCGCGAGTTGGTGCAGAGCCCGATGGTGGCGACTTACGATACGGCACCGGAGATGTCGGCGGCCCAGGTAACTGATGTGGCGCTGGCTGCTTTGTCTAAGCGGATTTATTCGTTTGTGGTGCTTAACTACGCTAACCCGGATATGGTTGGTCATACGGGGATGATTGGTGCGACGATAATTGCGATCGAAACTGTGGATAAATGTTTGGGGCGGCTGTTGACTGGGATTAATAAAGTTGGGGGTACGGCAATTATTATTGCTGACCACGGCAATGCTGAGTTGATGTTCGATGAGAATGGCAATCCTTGGACGGCTCACACTACTAACCCGGTGCCGTTTATTCTGGTAGAAGGCGAAGGTGTGCAGATTCCGGCTCACGGCACTGATGTTCCTCTGAGGGCGGACGGTTGTTTGGCTGATATTGCACCGACAATTCTGGATCTGTTGAGGTTGCCTCAGCCGCCGGAAATGACGGGACGTTCTATGATTGAACCGGCTGATTTTGAAGTTCGCGCTAATCGCACTCCGGTGCGGGTGCGACTTTAGCAGTTTGGGCTACAGGTAGGGACACGGCGCTGTCCCCAGAGATTTCAAGTTAAGGCTGAAAACCTTTGTATCTCTGGTTTGTATCCAAGTCTAGATCCCCCTAAATCCCCCTTAAGAAGGGGGACTTTGAGAAGAATCCTGTCCCCCCCTTCTTAAGGGGGGCTAGGGGGGATCTGGTCTCGGGTAAAAGCGAGATTTGTCTGGGTTTTCAGAGGATTTTTGACACAAATAGGCAGTGCCGTGTCTCTAACCGAGGTTGTGCGCGATCGCCCAAATTTGATATGATAATCAACTACCGATTACTAATTACCCATTACCCAGAATTATGAATATTGTTTCTGTGTTAGAAATTATCTGGTCTTTGTCTGCTCTAGGAATTGTGATTTTGGTGTTGCTGCACAGTCCTAAAGGTGATGGTATTGGAGGGATTGGCGGACAAGCTCAATTGTTTACTAGCGCTAAGAGTGCGGAAACGACTCTGAATCGCATTACTTGGGGTTTGTGTATTGTTTTTATGGGTTTGACTGTAATTTTGAGTGCTGGTTGGTTGACTCCTAAGTTGTAATATTAGGATTTTTAACCGCAGATAAACGCAGATTGACGCAAATATGAATTTGAAATGATTTGCATTTATCTGCGTTTATTTTTGTTTATTTCCGGTTGGAACAATGCGGTTGTGGAAAGTTAGGATAAAAGCTCGATTGCTGGCTGGTTGGGGATTGGCTTTATGTTGTTTTAGCCTGATAATTTTTAGTCAGGTTAATACTCCTGCTGCTAGTGTTTCTCTTCTGGCGAATAGTTGGCCGGCTCCACAGGTTCACCCTTTGCCGCCAATGCTGGCAAATTGGCAGGATTCAACGAATAGCGGTGATTATTTCGATCGGGTTAAGCCACCGAATGTTGGTCATTTGCTATGGTCGAAGTTCCCGATTCAGGTTTATGTTGAGCCTCCGGCTGATGCTAATAAGTCTGAAGAATGGATGGCCGCTGTGTTGGATGTTGTGCGGGAATGGGGCGTTTATTTACCTTTGGAGGTGGTGGATAGTTCCGAGGTGGCTGATATTAGAATTTTACGTCGGGCTCCGCCTTTGCGTCAAGGGGTTTTGCGATCGCGCTCTGGGGAATCTACCTATGAGTTGTACAATCGTCGGGATGGCGATAAAACTGTGTTATCTCATCGGTTTTCCGTTTATTTGAATCCCAATCAAGTGGGGAAGTATGTTCCGGCGACGGCGCGGCACGAGTTGGGACACGCTTTGGGAATTTGGGGCCACAGTTCGATGGAGACTGATGTGCTTTATTTTTCTCAGGTACGGAATCCTCCGCCTATTTCTGCGAGGGATGTTAATACTTTGAAGCGGGTTTACGAACAGCCGACTCGGTTGGGGTGGGAATTGTAG
>JBBSNU010000576.1:0-3751 GCA_038260455.1 Chroococcales cyanobacterium
CAAAAAAAACGAGACCAGCCCCGACTCCTGTCATAGATGGCCAAAAATTTTAGACCAAAATTTAATCTCCCAGATTCATCTTTCGAGTAAATCTAAAATCTAAAATCTAAAATCTAAAATCTAAAATCTAAAATCGACTGACTGGTGATTAAAACGGAGAATCATCCTCATCCAATTGCAGATCCCAGTTCCCTGAGAGTACCTGATCTACAACCGCATCCAAAGCCGCAGCATCCAAATTCCGGGAGACTTGCTCTTGCAAAGGATTGGAGAGGGGAATTAAACGCAACTGTCTTCCGTCTTGAATCAGGTCAAAATAAGCACCCTCATCAGGGGACTGTTTCAGTTCCAGGTAATCAAAACTACACACGTTCAAATAAAGCGCGTGGTTGGCAATCAGGGTAGACCGATGGGGGTTGGCGAAGACTTCGAGCACGTACCCTTCGCCTTCGCTGTAAATCTTGCCATCTTGGATGTGAAGGTAGCGGACACGTCCTAAATCAAACAGCAATCTTTTGATATCGCGCTGGTTGACGACAATGCCTGTATCGATGATGCAAGGAGCAACTACCCTGTTATTCGATTGGTCGTGACTCATGGAGCAAAAGCCTCTGTTGTAGTATGTTCCCGTTTTGGAAATCAGGGAGTTAGCTAGAATTCTTGGGAAGGGAAACGCGGATCTTCAGTTTAGTCATTTTAGATAGGGAGCTTCGGGAGCGCTGCCGGCAGAGGTTTTCCGGGGAAAATTGCTCGGACAGGAGGAATGCCCGATCCAAAGGACTAGGGTGTTACAGTTCCAATTCTGGCACAAGCTAATGGATTGACAAGTGCATACAAGATGAAAAAATTCTATCTTATGGTGGATGATAAATTGGTTCGCTCTACGATCGACTTTTTCCGGAATCAAGGCGCTGCAATGGCAGCCGCAGTCGCGTTTTATACTTGTTTGCCGGTGCCAGTGTCTTGGACTTTGGAGTTTCGGGGCATTGCTCGCTTGGCTCCGGCGATCGGGCTGTCGATCGGCGGGATGCTGGGACTGGCAGATATTGGGTTGCAGTTGTTGGGTATGCCTGCTCTGACTCGATCGGCCTTGGTGGTAGTTTTGGGCATCGCCATCACTGGCGGGCTGCACCTAGACGGGGCAATGGACGCGGCGGACGGGCTGGCTGTCCCCGACCCAGTGCGCCGGCTGGAAGTGATGCGGGATAGCGTTACAGGGGCTTTTGGGGCGATGGCTGCGATCGCGATCGTCCTGCTGAAAACTGCGGCTCTTTCGGACTTGAATCACTATCGGTGGCTGGCTTTGATGGGTGTGGCGGGTTGGGGGAGGTGGGGCCAACTGGTGGCGATCGCCCGCTATCCCTATCTCCGCGCAGAGGGTAAGGGAGCTTTTCATAAAGAATCGATTTATTCACCTTTTGATTTTATCCCAGGAGTTCTGTTGTTGGTGAGTTTGAGCGTGCTGCAAGTTGTCTTGGAGGGCGATCGGTGGCTGTTGGCGGTGGGGATGGCTTTGGGGGGAAGTGCGATCGGAATTTTTGCCGGAGCCTGGTTTAACCACCGTTTGGGTGGCCACACGGGCGATACTTACGGTGCCGTAGTTGAGTGGACGGAGGCTTTGTTGCTGTGTCTTTTGGCAGCATTGGAAGGTTAAACAGTTGACAGTTGACAGCGAGTTTTTAGCATGGAGATTTAAACAATTAATATCAAATCCGGTAGCATCGGAATTGTAAAATCGAGTCATATAAAATCCACGCTTCATAGTCCTGTATTCATCTCTCTCTAATCTTCCTCTGTGTTCTCAGCGCCCTCTGTGGTTAAATCATTCCGATGCAACCGGAAACGATTTGATAGTGGATAGTTCACAGCGAAAATTAGATCTGGGTTTTTGCTGTGAACTATCAACTGTCAATTGTCCAATGTTAACCTTGAGCGCGATCGACCGCAGCCTGCAATTTTTCCCCCAGTATCCGAACGTGCGGCTCTTTTAACATCCCCAAATGGTCGCTAGGGATATCGTGAATCTCTATTCCTCCAGTAATTACCTCGCCCCAACCCAATTCGCGATCGGCACCAAACAAGATGGCACTCTCAACCGCTTTGAAGATAGTCGCTTTACCCAAATAAACTCCCGCTGTGTAATGTCTCAGTGCTTCATTATTTAAATCAGAATGAGATAAGTTTTCCGCATAAATCGGCAGCGGACGGCCCATCGCTTCGTAAAACTTAGAAGAAATCCTCCATGCTTGATCGGTAATATTTTCGACTTTTCCTGCCAGATTGCTCTGAGCTTTCCGCAAAAATAGACCAGGCGTGAGGTGTAAAACTTTCATCGCGCGTTGACTGCGTTTTATTTGATGCAAATGTTTAAAAACATCCGGGCCGTAGGTATCCAACAATCCCAGCAAAGCTACCTTTTGACCTTTGGCATCGAGCTGTCTGGCCATCTCAAAAGCTACTGTCCCGCCAAAAGATACTCCTAACAGAAAATAAGGCCCGTGCGGCTGAAAATTTTGCATTTCTTTGATGTAATAAGCTGCCAATTCCTCAACTCGATTTGGGGGAGCCAGTTTTTTGTCCATAATCTGGGTAGACAATCCCAAAATAGCCTGCGATTGCTCCAAATGATTCAGCAAAGGACGGTAAAATTCCAATCCCCTGCCGAGTACGTGAATGCAGAACAGAGGCGGTTTGTAACTTCCGGTTCCCGGTTGAATCACTACCATTGACGGAGACGGTGAAGACCATTCCGGTTCGCGGAGAATATCAGCCAATTGCTCAACGGTTGGCGATTGAAAAATAACAGAAAGCGGCAGATTTTTGCCGAATATTTTTTCAATCTCAGCTAACAAACGCGCCGCTAACAGCGAATGTCCTCCTATCTCGAAGAAATTGTCCCTGATGCCAACTGAATTGATGCCTAAAACTTGTTCCCAAATTTGCGTCACTTGGAGTTCTAATTGGTCGCGGGGGGCAACAGCAATTGTTTCATCAGGTGCAACGCTGGCAGATTGCCACTTTTGAGTTGCCAAAGCGCGACGGTCAACTTTCCCGTTGGGGTTCAAGGGCAAAGCGTCGAGGAACACAAATCCAGCCGGTATCATGTAGTCTGGCAGTCTTTTTTGCAGGAAACTTCGCAGGGTATTGGCGGCGAGAATTTGACCTGGGCGGGCAACTGCATAAGCTGCGAGACATTTATTGCCCGAAGCATCTAACTGAACTGCCACAGCCACTTGACTCACATCTTGATGTCCGGCGAGTACCGCCTCAATTTCTCCTATTTCAATGCGGAAACCACGAATTTTTACTTGATTGTCAATGCGTCCCAAATACTCGATGTTGCCATCGGGCAGATAGCGGGCTAAATCTCCTGTTTTGTAAAGGTGATTTGAAGAAGGAAGAAGGAAGAAGGAAGAAGGAAGAAGGCTTGAAACCGATCGCTCTTCGGCATTTTTCCATCCATCTTCTTGGTTGGCGATCAAAGGATTGGGAATGAATCTTTCGGCTGTCAACTCCGGGCGGTTGAGGTAGCCTCTGGCCAAGCCTGCACCGCCTGCATACAACTCACCCGGAACGCCGATCGGCACTGGCTGCAAATGGCGATCGAGTATTTGACACTCTCAGGGTTAAAACCACTGAGATTCTTAATTCAGCGACTGACCTTTAAATGTTGCGTCCTTTCGGCAATACTCAAACTTTTTAACCGTAGAAACCTACCAATTAACGAGCCTGATTCGCAGCCACCCTAAGA
>JBBSNU010000577.1:0-3739 GCA_038260455.1 Chroococcales cyanobacterium
ATTGTGCGATCGGCTTTTGCTGCGTGGATGAAACTAAGTGTAGCGTTGGTAATAGTTGCGCCCCACATCAAGCTAGCTTTGAGCCATTCTCCGATTAGTGCTTCGATTAAAGCTGCGATGAGCAAGATGATTAGGAAAGGTTGGTTGAATTGCAGTAAAATTTTTAACCATGTCGGTTTTCCTGCTTTGACTGTGAGTTCGTTTGGTCCGAATTGTTGTTGGCGGCTGGCCGCTTGGGGCGGTTCTAAACCGCTTTCGATGTTTGTTTCTAATATAGTTGCAGCTTTTAATTTTTCTAGGTAGTGCCAATATTGCTCTGCTGCGTCTACATCGTTGGCGGCTGCTGCTGGCATGGTTTTTCCTGAATATTTGCTGTCTGGTTAATACCTCATCTTTCGCTCAAACTGTTATATTGCAATACGGTTTACTTAAGACGATCCCCCCTTAACTTGCCCCCTACTCCCCCTTAAAAATGGGGGGACAAGAAATTGATCAAAGTCCCCCTTTTTAAGGGGGATTTAGGGGGATCTCCGGGGCATAAATAGTGTTAAGTGAACCGTATTGTGCTATCTTGAGCGATAAAAAGGTTGGTTAATTGTTTCAGTTTTCGACGCATCATATCCTGTCCGATCGATTGAAAACGATAAGATTGGTTCGTAGTGCGGAGGGAGCATCTGGTGTTTTGCATTTGTAGTGCGAGCGTCCCCGCTCGCGAGTTGTACAATACGCGAGCTCTTAAGCTCGCACTGTAATGTAAAAAAATGCTTTTTGCAAAAGTGAGATGCTCCCAGTGCGGATTTTAGTCCGCTTTTAATTTGCGGACTAAATTCCGCACTACGAACCGTTTTTGTTACGGTAATCGACCGGACATAATATCAAACCTTCAAACCTGAGTTTTTCACGGTTAAAGGCTGCGATCTAATATTTTCGTAAAGACACCCAGTTTCAGCCTCCCAGACTATCTTTGAATGGGTTTTGACTTCCATCTATTTTATAACAGATGTGTCTGTTTTTGGCGATCGATTTGGGATTTTTTTTCGGTGCTCAATCTTTTTTGGGGAATTTTTAGAACTGGTAAAAAAAGTTACTATACTGCTTGACAGATGGCAAATTTTAAGGGAGCATCTCTTTTTTGCAAAAAGCATTTTTTTTACAGTGCGAGCGTCCCCGCTCGCTTGGTTCTATAAGCAAGCGAGCGGGGACGCTCGCACTATTAAAAGTATTGTTTATTTTACAGTTTCCCGGCAATTTTCCCACTTGGCGACTGCGCCACGGACGATCGAACGCACAGCGTGTTAAAACCTAGTTAAGCAACAAAGTTTTGAGTTCATGGAAATATTGTTGACACTGCTACTGGGTTCGGTGCTGTTTGTCTGGGGAATGCGATTCGGGAAGGTGTTAGTTCGCTCTGGAGTGACGGCTAACGATTTGTTTAAGGGGCACAATTCGATCGCCCTGCTGTTTTTAGGTTTTTATGTTGGCTTGCTGGTGCTGGCTTTAAATCTGCCGCAAATGCCTGCTTTGCCGATCGAGTGGCGCGTGCACGGGATGCAGGTTACTTGGACTTTGCTCAGGGTGATGTTGATGGGAGTCTGCGGCATTGGGTTTAGTATAAGTTGGCTGACGGCGCGATCGCAAGTAATCGCAGTAATTTTAATTGGCTTGCTGGGATTGGGCGGATTTACCAGCGCTGAGGCTTATTTTCTCGCGCCAATTTATGATGATTTAGTTGATAATTTGCAACCAAACGGTGTATTTCGGCAAACTTCTAACAGCAGTTGTGCGCCGGCGGCGCTAGCAACAGTATTGAGAATGTGGGGAATCGATGCAACGGAATCGAGTGTAGCGCGTTTAGCGGGCACGAGTCGCTTGGGAACTTCGATGCCGCAGTTGATTGTAGCAGCGAGGGAGTTGGGTGTAAATGCGATCGAACTAGCGCCCACTTGGGAGCAAATCCAGCAAATTAATCGGCCGGGCGTGCTAGCAGTTTGGCTGTTTGACGGCCCGCGCAAGCTACCGCACGCAGTAGCTTTGCTGGGAATAAACGACAGTATAGCAGCCATTGGAGACCCTTCGCGGGGCAAGATTTTCTATTTAGACAGGGCAACTTTTGCCCGAGTTTGGCGGGAGGAATACTTGCCGATTTTTCGGTCTGCCGATATCTTGTTAAGTGACAAACAGGCTATTAATTATTTGACGAAATTAGGATATAATAGTGGCGATTTTAAAGCAGATATCGAGCGATTTCAAACAGATAAAAAATTGCCTGTCAGCGGCAAATTAGATAGGATAACTGAATTAATGTTGAGCGGCCCTTTTTTAGAAGGCGTACCGAGATTAGATGGGAAATAGTTATGAGAAGTAATTAACCGCAGAGAAGGCAGATAACGCAGAGGAAGATCAAAATAGAGAGTTTTCAGGGTAATACCAATTATGAAAAATATTGCTACCGAAATTAGAGGATATCATCTGTAGGGAAACGGCAATGCCGTGTCCGGCGAGGAGTTATGCAAATAACAGATAATTTATATACAATTAATAATTCTAGCAAGACTTTTTCAAATTGGTATAAGCTATATCCGATTACTCAATTAATAAAGACTGGCGCAAAGCTGCAATGACATCCTCGGCTGACTGCTGTCGAAATTTGCCTGCACGAAAATCAGCCAAGGTTTGTTGGGCATCCGCAGCTATTGCTGCACGACGATTTTCGCGGTGACGGTTTTTGAGAACTTTAATCAACATTTCCTGCTGTTCGTAGGTTGAGTTTAAAGCATTTTCTAGCACTCGATCAAGAGTATTCATAGAGTTAAGCGATTACTTCTGAGTTGAAAGCAGCTTGGGAAGTTGCTTAAATTGTAACCCTTCTAGTTTAAGAATGATATATATCTGCTGATTGGTGACGAGCCTTCGATGCTTGAAGTTTTTCCCAGGCGGCTTCCAACCCTGGTGGTGGTGGCAGAGTGGCAATGCGGGCAAAGATCTCGCGATTTTCCTCTTGGTAATATTGTCGAAGTTCCTCAGTTTCCTTGAGGACAACTTGGTATTCTGCGTCAACTTCGGCCCAATGTGTATCTATGTAGGAGATAGCTGCATTAATTTGCTCTTCTGTCAAATCAAACAGAGAACGAATAAATTTAGGCGGATATTGCGCGGTTACGTAATCCATCACGTCGTAAAGAGTGATGCGCGTACCTGCGATCGTCAACCCACGCTCTGTACGGATAATAGCCGATGGCTCATTGGATACTGAAGTCATAGTTAAAGCCTCTTGTTAACTTATCTTTATTGTACCTCACAAAGAAGCTAACAACGCATTTGGTGTAAGGTGTGCATTCCGCACCCAAGGGATTTTGTGTGAGGTACTCTTCGGCGCACCCTACGAATTAGAAATATCTAGCCAAGTATCAATAGACTGAGTAGATTGAACCACATTCATCCCCGCCTGCGCGAATCTTAGAAAAGCCGCATCTGCGGCTTCCGTAAAATCAACAACACCCGGAACAACCACCGGCGAAGTGCAATCTTCCAACAAATAAACTTTCTTAGCCAACTTCACATCTCGCGCCAAAATTTCCGTCAGCAAATCATCAATCGTCCAAGCAACGCAATGACTCTTCGCTTGTCCCGCAATAATTACCGCATCAAAACCGAGCAGCTTATCAATAAAACTAGCATTCTTTTCCGCAATCGGCTTTCCATCACATCCATCTAACACTTCCGGTTGCAAAACCGAATA
>JBBSNU010000578.1:0-3725 GCA_038260455.1 Chroococcales cyanobacterium
GTTTTTTGCTTGGTTAAACTTGCTCAAAAGTCTTGCTTCTAAATCCTGGTGCGATTCTAAATTTCCATCGGACAGAATGTGCTTAATTTGCAAATTAAATGCTTTGAGTTTGTGGCAAACTAAAATAGTCCGATGACAAGCAATCGGGTTTTTTTCGGCACACATTAAACAGATTTTAAAGTTTGCTGCGCCTTTGAGCAAGCGCTGAATTCCGGCAGAAAATAGAGGAGTTGCTGCTATGCGATCGTACAAAGCTTTACCCTCAGTATCATAACAGCTTAAATCTTCTGGTCTCGCGCCCAACTCTTTGCCTAAAAAAACATATTGAATGCCTGCTGCTGACAAAAAAGCAGCAATTTCTGATTGATTGAAATGAGGTAAATAGCGGCTGAAAGGATGCGATCGCACGTCCGCAACCGCTGTTATTCCGTGTTTTTGCAGCAGCAAAAGAAACGATTCAATACTCTGATTTGAGTGTCCGATCGTAAATAATTCCATTGCTTCGATCTTACTATTCAGTTTTGGCTAGGGGATGAGAGTTTGTGTGGCCCGATGGTTTCAACTTGTAGACTTCAAACTGTGGGTTTTTTTGCCAATTTTTGAATCCAAATTTGCAAACCCAGCAGCATCAAACCGACAGCCGCCATCCCAAATACGCCCATACCCAAAGCCGTCATTCCCACTACCAAAGTTCGCACGGCGACACTAATTTTAAGCACAGTAATATTGCTGGACTGCACCGGCTTGCTAGCAAAACTTAGAGCGATCGACATAGTTAGCGAATACAAACCAAAAGTTAACGCGCTTGCGATTAGCGAACCCGTTATGCACCGCAAAACTGTAGGCTGTCGCCCAGATGCCTGCGCTGCATCCCCAGCAGAATTGAGAGGTTGGGAAGTTGAATTTGGATTAGTTAAATCAGTCATTGCGATTTTAGATTTGAGATATTAGATTTTAGATTTTTGATGAATTCACCAAACTAAAATCTATGTTTCATGCCATTTTATCAGTTCTTCGATCTCAATAGACTCTACGCAAAGTTAGATAGATCGGACTCGATCGCCCTAATTGACCTTTAACGGGCGATCGCGATCGCACCACCTGCGAGTTACACCCTCGCAATCGGCGGTTTCGTATCGTTTCCCTCCGAACAAATCCGAATCCCAGTATTGCTAAAATTTGCTACCCAAAAATCCAAATCGGGAGAAGCGATCGCACTTTTCACCCGTTCCACAATCTGCTGAGCCTGCTCTTGAGACTCGCAGAGTGCAAACACCGTCGGCCCGGAACCCGACATCATCGTTCCCAAAACCCCCGCCGACTCAAAGGATTCCCGCAACTGCAACACCTGCGGGTACACGGGTAAAGCCACTTTTTCTAAATCGTTGTGCAGCAATTGACCAATTTTCGATCGATCTTTTTGGGCGATCGCCCCCACCATCGGCCCCGAGTGCAGCCGTTCCCGGCGACAGTCCAAATCCTCCGATCCACAATAAGAACTACTGAACTGCTGGCGATAAGTTTGATACGACCATGCCGTAGAAATACTGAGATTGCGGTACTTCGCCAGCACCACAGAAAAACCTCCCAAATCCGGCAGTGGCGACAGTTTATCCCCGCGACCAGTTGCCAAAGCCGTACCTCCTGCAATGCAAAAAGGCACATCCGATCCCAAAGTTCCCCCCAACTCTTGCAACTCCGACTGAGTGAGTCCCAATTGCCACAGCAAATCCATCCCGACTAAAACCGCCGCCGCATTTGCAGAACCGCCGGCGAGCCCCGCCGCCACCGGAATCTGCTTGTGAATCGCAATCTCCACTCCGCCGAATTTCGCCAAAGCATCGGGGAATTGCTGCGCCAGCAAATCCGCCGCCCGGTAAGCGAGATTATTCTTATCAGGAGGAACTTGCGGGTGATCGCAGCGCACGCGAATCGTGTCGGTACCGATCGCGCGCAAGTCAATTCGATCGGTCAAATCTATGCTTTGAAGTACCATCGCCAGTTCGTGATATCCGTCGGGGCGATCGCCTATTATTTCCAAATACAGATTGATTTTTGCGGAAGCTAAGAGAGAATAGGAACGCATAGGTGATTAAGCCGCAGGTGAAAGAAACACCTGGTTGAAATTAATTGATACAAGTCAGAGTCCATTTTCTCACAACTCAAAGGAAATATTATGCAGGAAATGTGGAAAACTTTTTTTAGTTCGGGGTCATTTATTCCTCACGGGCACTGCTATCTCTGGCAGACCAAGTTAGTCTGGCTTCACGTAGTCTCAGATTCGCTCATTGCACTAGCGTATTTCTCGATACCCATTACACTGATTTATTTTATTTCCAAACGCAAAGATTTGCCCTTTGACTGGATCTTTGCCATGTTTGGAGCCTTTATCGTCGCCTGCGGGATCACTCACATATTTGAAGTCTGGACGCTTTGGCATCCTACCTATTGGCTTTCAGGAACCATGAAAGCAATTACCGCCACTATTTCCTTGACTACAGCCATACTTTTAGTAAACTTAATCCCTCAAGCCCTAGCCCTTCCCAGTCCCGCCCAGCTAGCACTAGCAAACAGCCTCCTAGAAGCAGAAATATGCGAGCGCCAATCAGCAGAAACAGCACTGAAAAAAGCCAAAGACGAGCTAGAAATTAGAGTTGAGGAACGAACCATAGAATTAAAACAACAAACTCTACAGCTAGAACAAACTTTGTTAAAATTGCAGCATACTCAAGCCAAGCTAATTCAAAGCGAAAAAATGTCATCTTTGGGGCAAGTAGTAGCTGGTGTCGCCCACGAAATTAACAATCCAGTCAACTTCATTTACGGCAATCTCGCTCCCGCTGGCGAGTATGCAAATAATCTCCTGGAACTGGCCGATATCTACCAACAGCACTATCCCAATCCCCTACCGATAGTTAAAGAAAAACTCCAGTCTCTTGATTTAGATTTTATCCGAGTAGACTTGCCAAAAATCTTATCTTCCATGAAAACAGGGGCGGACAGAATCCGCGATATTGTCAAGTCGCTGCGGACTTTTTCGAGGCTTGACGAAGCCGAAATGAAATTAGCTGATATTCACGAAGGTATTGACAGCACCCTGATGATGTTGCAAAACCGCCTGAATCCCAAACCCGGTTCTCCCCCTATTGAAATTATCAAATACTACGGCAATTTACTGAAATTCGAGTGCTACCCCGGACAGCTAAATCAGGTATTTATAAATATATTGAATAACGCTATTGATGCTTTTGAGGAAGATAGCGAAGACCCGCAACTTGCCCGTGAAACTAATCTCAAAGTCCTCAAAATTTCTACCAGAGTTGTAGACGAAAAATGGGTAGAAATCAGAATTCTTGACAATGGTTCAGGCATCGCTGAGGAGGTAGTCGAGCAGATATTCGATCCTTTTTTTACAACCAAACCTGTAGGTAAAGGTACGGGACTGGGTTTGTCTATCTGCTATCAAATTATTACCGAAAGACACAAAGGAGAATTGCAGTGTATTTCAGCACCGGGACAGGGTACGGAATTTATTATTAAAATTCCGATTAGCGTTAAATAATCATTGAACAATTAAAAGTCAGTGGGTCTTCTGGGTTTGAGGTGATAATAAAAACTAATTAGAAAAGCAAGCTAATAGTCGAGCTCGAAAATTGTCGAAATTAACAAATCCATAGGCTTGACGCTTAATCACTTTGAGGCGATTGTTGATTCCCTCCATCACA
>JBBSNU010000579.1:0-3723 GCA_038260455.1 Chroococcales cyanobacterium
AGCCTTTCGATCCAACTTATTTGCTCGCTACCCCTTGACAGATCAAGACAGTATCTACGGATTTTTGAGATTTTTGGTTGTTAGGTGGAGGCCGTTTCCGAGATGCGGTAGGGGCGGGTTCACCAACATCTTTAATACCAACAAACAATTCAGATAAACCCGCCCCCACACAACCAATAATCCAAAGCTACAAAACAGCCGCCACAGTAGCCATCAGCAACCCTTGAAACAATTTCACCCCATCAGTTTCGCCCAACATGGGATCGGAAGCCCTCTCTGGATGCGGCATCATTCCTAACACATTGCCCTCGCGATTGCAAATGCCCGCAATATTATTTAACGAACCGTTGGGATTGCCAGCATCGCTAATTTTGCCCGCCTCTGTGCAGTAGCGAAACAGCACTTGATCGCGATCTTCTAATTCTGCCAAAGTATCCGCATCAGCATAATAGTTGCCTTCACCGTGGGCGATCGGTAAATCGATGATTTCACCCAAAGTATAAGCCGCAGTCCAAGGAGTATTACCCCGCTCGACTTTCAAAGAAGTGCGATCGCAAATAAAATTCAATCCCGCATTCCGCACCAGAGCACCGGGCAATAAACCAGCTTCAGTCAACACCTGAAAACCGTTGCAGATGCCGAGTACAAGTTTACCTTGTTTCGCGTGTTCTGCCGTAGCTCGCATCGCTGGAGAAAAACGGGCGATCGCGCCGCACCGCAAATAATCTCCGTAACTGAAACCACCGGGAATTACAATGATGTCAATATCCGAAATATCGGTATCTTCGTGCCAAATCATCCGCGTCGGTTGGTGCAGCAACCCTTGAGTCACCCACACCACATCGCGATCGCAATTTGAACCGGGAAAAACAATAACTCCAAATTTCATAAGCAGATGTTGAAGGAAGAGGGAAGATGTTGAAGGAAGAAGGAAGAGGGAAGAGGGAAGAAGGAAGAGGTGTCAACTTAAGACTGAAATCTTAGGTTTCTCTCGCTTGTATCAAAGTTTAGAGCCGGGAGCATCTGGTGTTTTGCATTTATAGTGCTCGCACTATAAATGCAAAAAATGCTTTTTGCAAAACTGAGATGCTCCCCTAGATCCCCCTAAATCCCCCTTAAGAAGGGGGACTTTGAGTGTTCCGAGTTCCTTCCTTTTCAAGAGAGACTGTGAACACTCTTGTCCCCCCCTTCTTAAGGGGGGTTAGGGGGGATCTCCGGGTTTAAAAACACCCTAGGGGCGATCGCATTTATGCCGCCGCTGTCTCGACAGGTACAGGAATTGCAGTCAAATCAAAGCGATAATTCTCAATAACTGGATTCGCCAAAAGTTGGTCGCAAACGCGATCGAGTTGTTCGCGGGCCTCCGATTCGCCCGCAGCAGTCAGCGTCAATTCAACGTACTTTCCGATGCGGACGCCCTCAACATTGTCGTATCCCATGTGTTGCAAACCAGACTGTACGGCAGTGCCGGCAGGATCTAAAACCGAAGGGCGGAGGGTAACATAGATTTGGGCAAGATATTTCTGAGTCACGGGAATGTTGCGGTGGGTGATGTGCAAGTTAGCGCCATTGTATTCTACAACCAGGTTGCGCGCGATCGACCTTCCACACCAAATCCGGGCTTAATACCCTTGATCTCATAGTCCGCGCACCATCCGGACATCGTTTGTTTAGACGCGGTTTCAACCGCCGAGTCTTCTGTAGACGAGGATTTGGTATGACTCCCCCAAGTAAGATAGCCTAGAAACAGGGACAAATGTGATTCCAGCAGACTACACAAAAAAATTATGAGAACCAACCGCACCCGCAGTCAGGAGCGTATTTTAAACTTGCTCAAGACCTTAAATCGATCGCTCTCAGCGCAAGATATCTACCTAGAACTGCGTAACAGCGAGCAAAGCATGGGCCTAGCAACCGTTTACCGCTCCCTCGACGGTTTAAAGCGAGAGGGCTTCGTTCACGTCAGAACCCTCGCTAGCGGCGAATCTCTCTACGGTGCCGCCCACCAAGACCAACATCACCTCACTTGTCTCGAATGCGGCGCATCCATCACCATCGACGAGTGCCCCGTCCATCACTTAGAAAGCCAATTGCAACAATCTCATTCTTTCAAGATTTATTATCACACTTTGGAATTTTTCGGATTGTGCGATCGGTGTACTTTGGCTCAAGAATCTTAAATTTGGTAATAGGTAATAGGTAATCACAATAGTCAGCAGTTAACAGTCAACAGTCAACAGTCAACAGTCAACAGTCAACAGTTAACAGTTAACAGTTAACAGTCAACTGCCAACTGGCTAATCAGCCTTATTACCTTCCCCAATGATCGATCGCAATCCTTCCATCGTAGCCGGAATGCTGCGCGGGTCCATAAACATCACCTTACTGCTGTCGCTGCTGCCAATTTTTAAGCCCATGTCCAAATAGTTTTGAGCTAACAAAAACTGTAAAGCTTCCCGCGCCTTGGGGTCATTTTGCAGAGTTTTGCCGATAATTTGCAAAGCCTCAGAAGTAGCTTGAGCTTTCAAAACTTGACTTTGGCGTTCTGCTTGCGCTTTCAGGACGATCGCCTTTTGTTGAGCTTCCGCCTCCAAAATAGTCGCTTTTTGGCGCGCTTGTGCATCCAAAACCTGCGCCTCCGCCTTACCTTTGGCGCTGTTAACTGCTGACTCCCGTTCGCCCTCCGATGTCAAAATTGCCGCCCGTTTCCGGCGATCGGCTGCCATCTGCAATTCCATCGATTCCTGTACAGTTTTAGAAGGGATAATATCGCGCAATTCTACCCGCGTTACTTTCACTCCCCAAGGATCGGTAACAATATCTAAATCTCTGAGCAAGAGTTCATTAATTTGAGAACGAGCCGTAAAAGTTTGTTCGAGATCCAGTTGACCCATTTCCGCGCGAATTTGAGTCAGCACCATATTTACCATTGCTGACTGGAGATTTTCAACTTTGTAACAGGCTTTGTCCAAGTCTACAATTCGCCAGTACACCACAGCATCAACCGTGAACGAAACGTTGTCGCGGGTGATACAAGCTTGCGGGGGAACATCTAAGACTTTTTCCCGAATTGTTTGCTCGTAAACTACGCGATCGAAAAACGGCGTCACAAAATTCAAACCAGGTTCGAGTTTCCTGCCCTTATATTTACCTAAAGTCTCGACCAATGCTTGATTTCCCTGATTAATAATCTTGACGGAACCGGCGAGGGCTGAACCGCCTAGTGCTAAAAAGACGAGTAAAAAATATTGTCCCACGGTTGACTCCTATCAATTTTGAGTGTTAAATATTGATTGACTGTTGAATGTTGAATGTTGACTGTTAACTGTTGACTGTTGACTGTTGACTAACTACTAATTGTCGGCGATCGATTACGCATTTTGTTTAAGAATGCAATAAGTTTTCTGGTAAAACTATCAAAGTAGTGCCTTTTCGTCCCACGACAATTACGTTTTGGTTGGGGGGGATGGCGGTAGAAGTGTCTTCGCAACGAGCTCGCCAAGAATTCCCTTCATAAATCACCCGTCCAGCTTCGCCGGGGGGAATTTCTGTTAAAGTTTTAGCTTCGTGAGAATCTGCGATCGCCCTTACGTTGCCTTTTGGTATCAAGCGCCGGGACAGCAGTGCAAAAACTGTCGAAAATACCATCCACAGGAATATCTGTAAATTAACATAGGGTAAAACTAGAGAGCATCCAGCTACAGCGAAGGCGCTCAGCCCCAT
>JBBSNU010000580.1:0-3698 GCA_038260455.1 Chroococcales cyanobacterium
CAAATGTCAAGCCACCTGCAATCTGCGATCGTCCCCTGCCAAATATTAAACAAAGCTTCTCTGACTCGCGAAGGCGTAGGACGAGTGGCCAGTCCCGGCAGAGTTTTGATTTGGCGGTTGCCGCAGATTCTCAAGCTCATTGAACACCCAATTTCTCACAGTATTTTATAATTAATTTGATTCGCCCAACCAAGTTTGAATGCAAGGCTGCATCTCCGACTTAGCAGCATTTCTTTGAGTGATTTCGCGAATTCGCCCGGGCTTTATAACGAAGCGAGCGACGGCGATCGCCCTACACAATTTGGCGCAATTGATGCTTGACAAGGCAATTTTCAATCTAGCACATTACTGTCATTTTTTAACAAAAATATTAGCAATTTTCCCGTCAACTTCCCACGAAATTTTTGCGACAATAAAGTCACAAAAAATATCTGCATCAATTGGGGAGCATCTCAATTTTGTATTAAGATTGCTGTCCTATTCTCGCGAGCTTTACAATAATCGCGATCGTCCGCACGAAGCCGAGTCTGCGATCGATCGCCAGCGGGGATTCCCTATGAAAGCTGGCTTGATGCTCCCTGACACTCGCCAATTATAGAGGACGATCGCCATTTTGTCTGTCAAATATCATACATTTGGCAGATGATCGTGTCGCTCAACTTATGGTGTATCCAGCTAAAAAATAAAATTAGGGCTGGAAAAAAGCTAATATCCCATCTCAATTTTGCTGAAACTCGCTCTAATCTAGGGTTTGTTGAGGTGATAACGCTCTGTTGAGAGAGAGGATAATATCGACGATCGCTTGGCAAACAGCCAGCTTACTGTTATACTTCTGTCAAGCCGCCAGGAAAGGTCTGAAAAATCGAAGCAAATTGGGATAGACGATCCCGATGTTGGAACATACTTCGAGGATAACGCCTGCGGCTGGCATCCAAAAAACGATCGAATAATTTATTAAAAAAATAGAATCGTTAAGTTGGATAAAAAATATGATGTTACATGGAATCAATCAGTAAATATGAGAATTGGCGCAACGTATTTGGGAAATAATTGCTGTGAATTTACGGTATGGGCCCCCTTGTTACAAGATGTAGCCGTCCAAATCACAGCACCAAAACCACAACTCATTCCCCTGCAAAAAGAAGGAAGAGGATATTGGAAAGTCACAGCCCAAGCGTCTCCTGGTACGCTTTATACCTATCAACTAGATGGAAAGACAACGCGACCAGATCCAGCATCCTACAGTCAACCCCAAGGCGTTCACAACCCCTCAGAAGTAGTCGATCAAAGCGCATTTGTTTGGAACGATGCCGACTGGCAAGGGATTGCTCTGGCAGACTATATTATGTACGAGGTACACGTAGGCACGTTTACCGAAGAAGGAACATTCGAGGTAATGATTGCCCGTCTCGATGACTTGAAAGAATTGGGAGTTAACGCGATCGAGATTATGCCCGTGGCGCAGTTTCCGGGCGATCGCAATTGGGGTTACGATGGCGTATATCCCTTTGCCGTTCAATCCTCCTACGGCGGCATTAACGGCTTGAAAACCCTAGTCGATGCTTGCCACAAAAAAGGCTTGGCCGTTGTCCTAGATGTCGTCTACAATCACCTGGGCCCCGAAGGCAACTATACCTCGAATTTTGCCCCCTACTTTACCGATAAATATCGTACCCCTTGGGGAAACGCCATCAACTTTGATGATGCTTGCAGCGATGGCGTTCGCAATTTCTTTATCGAAAATGCCCTCTACTGGTTTCGTGATTGTCACATTGATGCGCTGAGGTTAGATGCCATTCACGCGATTTACGACTTCTCCGCCAAGCACTTTTTAGCCGAGTTAGCCGAAAAAACCGGAGAATTTTCCAAACAGCAAGGTCGATCGTTTTATTTGATTGCTGAAAGCGACCTCAACGACGTTCGGATTATCAATCCTCCCAGCAAAGGCGGCTACGATCTCAATGCCCAATGGTGCGATGATTTTCACCACTGTTTGCACAGCCTGATTACCAAGGAAGACCGAGGTTATTACCAAGATTTTCGCGAGTTCAGAACCCTAGTGAAAGTCTTGCAAGAAGGATTTGCTTATGCAGGAGAATATTCGGAATTTCGGCAGCGCTACCACGGCAGTCCGGCGGGAGATTTCGACCCGGCTCAATTCGTGGTTTGTTGCCAAAATCACGACCAAGTGGGCAACCGAATGTTAGGCGAACGGCTTGCACATTTGGTGTCGTTTGAAGCACTCAAATTGGCGGCCGGCACGGTCTTGCTTTCTCCTTACATTCCTTTATTATTTATGGGGGAAGAGTACGGTGAAGAAGCGCCATTTCTGTATTTTGTCAGCCACGGCGATCCAGATTTAGTCGAGTCGGTTCGCCAGGGAAGAAAAGCCGAGTTCAAAGAATTTCACCACACAGGAGAACCGCCGGACGTACAAGACCCGAAAACTTTTTTGCAATCAAAGCTTAATTGGGAAAAACGGCGCGAAGGCAAGCAGAAAGTCTTGTTAGAGTTGTATCGAACCCTGATTAAACTTCGCAAAGAAATTCCTGCATTGAAGTGTCGCGATCGCCAAAGCATTGATATTAACAGTTTTGACGGTGAAAAAATCATTACCCTGATCAGAAGCGTTGACGACAGTCAAGTCTTAGCAATCTTCAATTTCAGCGATACCACACAAAAAACTAAACTTGTACTACCAGAAGGAAACTGGCAAAAAGTCTTAGACTCATCCGATCCTCAGTGGATGGGGGACGGTTCGACTTTGCCCGAAAAACTTACAGGGCAAGCCGAGGTCAGCCTTCCGCATCAAAGCTTTATTCTCTATCAAGTTAAATAGTTTTCTCCGAAAAAGTCTGTAAACAGCAGACATCTTGCCTAGCATTGATATCCTGGAGGATCGATCGCAACAAGCAAGGTTCGTAGTGCGGACTTCAGTCCGTCAAAAAGCGGACGGTCGTCCGCACTACAAACTGTTTTTGTTATGGTGAGCGATCGTCCAGGATATGAAAGGCTTTTTGCTACAAGTCTGATGATTGATTGTTCAATTTAAAGAAAATTACAACTCTAGGTTCTATGGAATTAAAACTTTGGCCCGGTAAACCCTATCCCTTGGGTTCAACATGGGACGGTCAAGGCACTAATTTTGCCCTATTTTCCGAAAACGCGAAAGCAGTCGAATTGTGCTTGTTCGACGAAAAAGGGTGGGAAACCCGAGTGCCGCTGACTGAAGTCTACAACTTCATTTGGCACTGCTACATTCCCGGCATCAAACCCGGTCAGCAATACGGCTTTCGCGTCCACGGGCCTTACGATCCCGCTGCAGGACATCGTTTCAACCCCGCCAAACTCCTGATCGATCCCTACGCCAAAGCACTCGCCGGGTCTGTGGATCACGGACGGGAACTCTTCGGTTATGACTGGGACGACGAAGCCGAAGACTTATCCTACAGCGCATTAGACGATTCTCATTTAATCCCCAAAGCCGTCGTCATCGATGAATCCTTCGACTGGGAAGGCGACACTCAGCCACAACTTTCTTGGCACAAAACCATCCTCTACGAGATGCACGTCAAAGGCTTTACCCAACTGCATCCCGACATTCCCGAACCCTTACGGGGAACCTACGCCGGACTCGCCCATCCCGCCGCCATCGACCATCTCAAATCCTTGGGAATTACCGCTGTCGAACTCCTCCC
>JBBSNU010000581.1:0-3696 GCA_038260455.1 Chroococcales cyanobacterium
CCATTGCCGCCGACATCGCCACATTTTTGACCAGCAGTTCTGCTACGATCTCAGGAGCCGATCGCAGCGCCTCGATAACTCCGGGTGACGGCCGGTCTGCCGCCTGTCGGTCGTCCGTCAGATAGGTGACAAAAAACCCCCGAGCACCGTTGGGAGTTTTCACCAGAGATTTAACAGCTTGCTCGATCTCTGCCTCTAAAAGTCGATCGCTCTCAATCAGCGACATTAGAGATTGAGTCAGCGCGATCGCCCCGTCAAAAGTTATACTTTTCGACGCTAATAAAGAAGATGGAATACTCATAACGACCTCAATAATTGTAAAGATTCTGCTAATAATTGTAAACAATTTTCGCTATCCGATCGCAAATAAATATGGCAATTATCTCCTCCAAACAACAGCCACCCGACCCAAATCTACCCGAAGACATAGCCCCGGCCCCCCGGAAAAAAGCCGCTAAACCCCAGACGGAATCGCTACTAGAATCGCAAGAACTACCCGACGAAATCAACAACAAACAAGAAGACAAAATCCGGCCCCAGCGGTTAGCCGAATACATCGGACAAAAAGACTTGAGAGAAGTTTTGGCGATCGCAATTGCAGCAGCCAAATCACGGGGCGAACCGATGGATCACCTGTTACTGTACGGGCCGCCTGGGTTGGGCAAAACCACAATGTCGCTAATTCTAGCAGCAGAAATGGAAGTTGAATGCAAAATCACCACCGCCCCAGCCCTAGAAAAACCCCGAGATATTGTCGGATTGCTGATCAACCTCAAAGCAGGCGACGTGCTGTTTATCGACGAAATTCACCGCTTATCTAAAGTTACCGAAGAAATCCTCTATCCGGCGATGGAAGACTGCCGCTTAGATATTACGATCGGTCAAGGAAAAAGCGCCAAAATCCGCAGCATTCCCCTGAAACCCTTTACCTTAGTAGGAGCAACCACCAAAGTCGGATCGCTGACATCTCCTTTGCGCGATCGCTTCGGCTTGATCCAAAGATTGCGCTACTACGAAATAGACGAACTCAGTTTAATTGTCCAAAGAACCGCCCAAGTTCTCGACACTAAAATCACCCCAGAAGGAGCCGAAGAAATTGCCCGCCGTGCTCGCGGAACGCCCCGCATCGCTAACCGTTTGCTGCGGCGAGTTAGAGACTACAGCGAAGTTAAAAATTTAAAGCCAATCACCGCCGAAGTTGCATCAATTGCCCTGGAATTGTTCAACGTAGATCCGCTAGGTTTGGATTGGACAGATCGGTGTCTTTTGACAGCAATGATCGAAAACTTTAACGGCGGCCCCGTCGGTTTAGAAACTCTCGCAGCTTCCACCGGAGAAGACACTCAAACAATTGAGGATGTCTACGAACCCTACTTAATGCAAATCGGATTTTTGCAGCGGACAAGTAGGGGCAGAATTGCCACAGCGGCTGCTTGGAAACACTTAGGTTTTGTCGGTTTAAACAAGTAAAAAAATGCTAATAAAACCAGCAAAAACATTAATTTTATCCAAATGCCGGATAGAAATAATTGGTTTTAAAGAACTAAAGATTTAATAACTAAAATACCTCCTACAGTCCTCTGTATCCTATAATTTGCGAGGTAAAAGGAGGCTCTTCCGACCGATTTGCCCTGCTGTCGCTCGGACTGGTAACAAGCAATGACTAAGGGAGCATCTCAGTTTTGCATTTATAGTGCGAGCTTAAGAGCTCGCGTGGTTATACAAGCACGCGAGCGGGGACGCTCGCACTACAATAAAAAATGCTTCTTGCAAAACTGAGATGCTCCCCTAGGAATTAGCGGGTCAGCAACACAAGTGCAAGTACGATCGCACGCACAGGAAAGCCGAAATGCTGCAATTTCTTAAGATTATGTCATTTAACCACAATTTTATTTCCCAAGGTGGATTAGAAGAGTGGCCACCGCAGTTAATGGGACTGCACGCGGTCAGCGATTTGTTAATTTCCTTGGCTGATTACTCAATTCTAGCGATTCTGACATACTTTGCCTGGAAGCAGCGCAAGTTGCCTTTGAGCAGGGGGTTTCTGTTATTGGGAGCCTGGTTTTTCTGCCGCGGCACAACTCACCTGATGCAAGTTTGGATGCTGGTGCATCCCAGCTACTGGCTGTCAAGTTTCCTCGCCGCCGTTACGGCTGTGATTTCTTTGTGGGCTGTGGCGGAAGTGATGCCATCGCTTGCTCAACAATTCTTGACTTTGGGCGGTTTTGCCTTTTTTGCAGCAAATACAGCGCCGGAAACTCAAAAGCTCGATCGAGCGCCTGCTGTCAGGGCGATTAAAAATTCCGCCACTTCCCCCCCAACCGAACTCCAGCAAATTAACCAGCAATTGCTCGCAGAAATAGCGCAGCGCGAGCGAGTCGAGCAACTCCTGCTCGATACCGTAAGCAAGCTGCAAGAAAGTGAAGAACGCTTCCGCGTTTTTCAGGAATTATCTATAGACGGATTTAACGTGTTCCGCAGCCTTCGCGACGGCTCTAAAATTGTGGATTTTGAATGGGAATACGTCAATCCCGCAGCGGCCAAAATTCAGCGGCTCACTCCTGAAGAATTAACCGGCAAGCGATTGCTAGAAGTGCTGCCCGGTCATAAAGATCGCGATTTGTTCGACCGTTACGTGCAAGTTGTAGAAACAGGAACTCCCCTCGATACCGAGATTTATTACAACAGCGAAGGCATTGTCGGCTGGTTTCGGATTATGACGGTTAAATTGGGCGACGGTATTGCTATTTCTTTTAGCGATATTACTGAGCGCAAGCAAGTAGAAGCATCCCTCGGCGACGCGCTGCAAAAACTAACTTCTCATTTTGAAAACACGCCCCTAGCGGTGATTGAGTGGGATGAAAATTGTCGCATCAGCGGGTGGTCGCCGGCTGCCGAGAAGATTTTTGGGTGGAATGCAGCAGAAATTTTAGGCAAGCATTTTAGCGAATGGAATTTTATTGGAGACAGCGATGTTGAAGATGTACAATCGGCAATTAATAGTTTGAAAAACCAACAGACTCGCTGCAATGTAGTTCGCAACAGCAATTATAATAAGGGCGGTTATTTGCTGCACTGCGAGTGGTACAATTCGGCTTTTTACAGCGATTCAGGACAGTTGATATCGGTGCAGTCTCTGGTTTTGGACGTGACGGAACGCTTTAATTTTGTGGAAGTGCTGCGACAGTCTGAAGAGCGGTTTCGGATTGCGGCAAAAAGTGCTAGCGATTTGATTTACGAATGGGATATCGACACAGGTATCGTGCTGTGGTTCGGTGAGATAGACGAACATTTGGAGTACGAAAAAGGCGGATTTCCGAGGACGAGAGCAGCTTGGAACAGTATCTTGCATTCGGAAGACCGAGATCGAGTCTTGGCTGCGCTCGATCGATATTTGAGGGCGCCAGACAGTTCTGCAGCCCCATTTTTTGAGGAATACCGGGTTCAAAACCAAGGCGGCGGCTGGCTGCACTGGATCGATCGCGGCACGGCAGTGCTTGACAAACAAGGCAATCCCTACAAATTGATCGGGGCGATCGGCGACATCAGCGATCGCAAACAAGCCGAAGAACAGCGGAATCTCGCCTTGGCGCGGGAACAAGCAGCCCGCCGCCAAGCCGAAGCCAGCGAACAGTTGTACCGCGCCCTCGCTGAAGCCATCCCGCAAATAGTTTGGACTGCTTTGCCCGACGGCGC
>JBBSNU010000582.1:0-3671 GCA_038260455.1 Chroococcales cyanobacterium
AACCTAATCCCAGCCCTTGATTCTTCTTAGTCGTGCTAGAATCTCCTTGGCGGAAACGATCGAAAATATGCGGCAACAACTCCGACGCAATCCCTTTTCCCGTGTCGGTGACTCGAATTTCTGCGCGATCGTCGATCGCCTCCAGCGCAACTTCCACTCGTCCCCCCGATGGAGTAAACTTAATCGCATTAGACAAGATATTCCACAAAACTTGCTGCAAGCGATCGGCATCGCCCAAAACAGTTACAGAAATCAACTGCGAAACAATTTCAAAGTTTTTGGCACCCGCTGATAATTCCACCCCATCGATCGCCCCTTGCACCACAGAAGCCACATCGATCGAACTAATATTGAGTTGAAGCTTACCGTTGGTAATCCGCGAAATATCGATAATATCTTCGATTAACTGAGCCTGCATCCTAGCGCTGCGCTCGATCGTTTCTAGGGCGCGCTCGGCGGCTGCTTCCTTGAGGTTTCCGGTGCGGAGTATTTGCGCCCACGCCAGAATCGGAGTCAGGGGATTGCGGAGCTCGTGGGAGAGATTCGCCAGAAATTCATCCTTAGTTCGGTTAGCAATTTCTGCTTGTTCGCGGGCCAACTTTTCCTGATCCAATAACTGCGATCGCTCTTTCTCAAACTGCTTGCGATCCGTGATATCCTCCACCGACAGCAGAATCATCGAAACCCCCTCTTCTGGCTCAACTTTACAAGCATTTAGCAGCATCGTTTTCGACCCTAGCCGCTCAAAAACCTGCTCCAACTCAAAATTTTGAACTTCCACATTATCAACCAGAATATCTTGCAACATACCTCGCAGTTCCGAGATATTCCACTGGCCGTCAGCGAGTTCAAACAAAGAAGCTTGGGCGGTTTCTGAAGATGAAACTTTAAACGTTTCGTAGAACGATCGATTGGCGGTATTCACTCGGAAATCAGCATCCAGCACGATTAAAGGAGTTGGCACGCTTTCCACAATTGTTTCTGCATAGTTGCGGGCTGTTTCTAACGTTGCAGCAGTGCGTTTGAGAGCGTCAGCTTGAAAAAATATAATCGAGGTTACTTTAATAGCAGTATAAGTTCCTAAGATTGTGCAACCGTCTTAGGGATGAGGTACGGTGGGAGAGCGATTGTAGGAATTGGGCCCAAACACTTAAAAAATCGGTTTTTTTATACTCTCGTCGGCGGCTGCAATCTTCAGAATTTAGGCACGAAATCGCTTAAATGCCGATCGCCCGAGGGCGTATTTTGTTGCCCCATCCATCAGTGGAGAACCGGCTCGCATACCCCTACTTTCTGTTCAGAAAACTCAATTTTAAGCTATTCTCGCCCACTTGGGAAGGCAGGGCTGTTTGATTTTAATAAATTTTTACTGACAATTATGATATGAATTGTCGTCGGTTGCAGTAAATTGTGGGAATTAATTGTGCTAGAAATAGCGATAATCCCCCCTTGTGTAAATCTCAGAAACCGGGTTTCTCTCTCTATTTCTCGTCACCCAACCAAAAACTCGTAGAAACCCGGTTTCTCCCGGCATCACCGGGGACTAGGACGATCGCCCTTAACTAACTAGGGCGCTATCGGATCGCACAATAGCAGATAGAGCGATCGGATGGCGCTCATAGGTCACAGACATCTCCAATAATTAGGAAAAGAGGGGCCCAACCCTAATAATATCGTTCAAGAATCAGAAGTTTTGGAGATGTATAATGGTTATAAATCAATACGGTTTACTTAACATATTTATGCCCCGGAGATCCCCCTAAATCCCCCTTAAAAAGGGGGGGACTTTGATCGGAATCTTGTCCCACCCCCTACTCCCCTTTTTAAGGGGTGTGCCAGGGAGATCTGTCTTAAGTGAACCAACCGTATTGGGTTATAATTGCCTACCCGATCCTTAAAAAAACGGGATAAAATCGACAACTTAAGCTAAACTTAAGATAGTCTGAATAACTCAGCCGCACGCTCAACAGATATATTTGCTGCTAAATAACTGAAGTCCAGGACTTCACATTATGACTTATAATCAATTATCTCCAGAAAATACAGCCGAATCGATCGCACCAGACGCCCTCGACAGCGAAGAATTAGCCAAAATCGATGCCCCCTTTCCGATTGTTGGGATTGCTGCCTCAGCAGGAGGGCTGGAAGCATTTACGGGGTTGCTCAGCCATTTGCCAGTAGATACGGGTATGGCGTTTGTGCTGATTCAGCATTTAGCCCCCGATCACAAAAGTCTGCTCAGCGAGATTCTCGCCAGAACGACGCAAATGCCTGTTACTCAGGTAACAGACGGCATGGCTGTAGAGCCGAATCAAGTCTACGTGATTCCGCCCAACACCAAAATGGTGCTATCTCAAGGCTTGCTGCAACTATCTCCCCGCGAGAAGATTTATGGCAAATATATGCCGGGAGATGCGTTTTTTACCTCATTGGCACTCGATCGCGGACACAAAGCCATCGCCGTAGTATTATCCGGGGGAGACGGAGACGGTTCACTGGGGCTCAAGGCAATCAAAGCAGCCGGAGGCATGAGTTTTGCTCAATGTGAAGCCACGGCAAAAGTCGATAGTATGCCGAATACCGCTATTGCTACAGGAAATGTCGATTTTGTTCTGCCACCGGAAAAAATTGCCGAGGAACTGGGAAACTACAGTCGCAGTTCCTTTCTGACTCGGCCGCTTCCCCTGACAACAGTTGAGGAATTGCCCGAACAGGGAGATGCCCTGGCCACTATTTTTGCGCTGCTGAAATCGACCGCAGGCGTTGATTTTACCCACTACAAACCCACCACGATCGCTCGACGCATCCAGCGGCGGATGGTGTTGTACAAGCTGGAAAGCTTGGAGGATTACGCCCAAAACCTTCGCACAAATTCGGCTGAAGTCAAAGCTTTGTATGAAGAAATCCTGATCCACGTTACCAGTTTCTTCCGCGATCCCGAAGTATTTGACAAGTTGAAAGAGCTGGTTTTCCCCACGATTACCAAAAATAAATCGGCAAACGATCCGATTCGGATTTGGGTGGCGGGATGTTCCACAGGTGAAGAAGTTTATTCGATCGCCATTTGTTTGTTAGAGTTTTTGGGCGATCGAGTTATCCCGCCGCCGATCCAGATTTTTGCCACAGATATTAGCGAAGGGGCGATCGGCAAAGCGAGGTCTGGCTCCTACTTAGAAAACCAAATGATAGATGTTTCACCAGAGCGCCGTCAACGCTTCTTTATTCGCGCCGAAGAAGGAGGTAGTTATAGAATCTGCAAAGCAATCCGCGAAATGTGTGTATTTGCCCGACAAGACTTAGGCAGCGACCCGCCTTTTTCCAATCTCGATTTAGTTACCTGTCGCAATGTGCTGATCTACTTGGGAGAGACATTGCAAAAAAAAGTGATGCCGGTTTTTCATTACAGTCTTAACCCAACAGGCTTTCTGCTGTTAGGCAGTTCTGAGAGTACCGGAAAATTTTCAGACTTGTTTGATTCAGTGGATAAAAAGTCTAAAATTTATGCCAAAAAGTTGACTGCAACACGTCCCACTTTTTCGTTTACGCCGAGTTCCTATCCAGTCGCTAAAGTAGGTGAACGGCAGGGAGTAAATGAAAATTTGATCAATGGCTTTGACTTGCAGCGAGAAAGTGAACAACTGATTTTGAATCGCTATGCCCCAGCCAGTGTG
>JBBSNU010000583.1:0-3667 GCA_038260455.1 Chroococcales cyanobacterium
GTAACGGCTGCTTTTTGTCCAACCTTAATTTTGCTGATGTCCGTTTGATAAACTTCGGCAACGACTACCATTTGCTGCGTTTCTCCCACGTCTGCAATCCCGTCATCGCTGATTTTCTCTCCTGGGCGAGTGTGAATTTTGAGGATTTTTCCGGGGTTGGGAGTGCGGATATAAGCTTGATTTAATTCGGTTTGGGCGCGCTTGACTTGGGCGATGGCGCTGTTGATTTCGGTTTGCGCTGCTTGGATATCTACGGGCCGAACTTCGCCTATTTTTTCGAGAGTTGCTTGGGCTTCTTTCCCTTGTTCGCTGCCGCTATTTTTAATGCGATCGAGATTTGCTTCGGCTTCGTTAATTTGCTGGATTGCTGTACTGTTAATTCGGGCAAGATTTGCTTCGGCTTCGTTAAGTTGCTGAATTCCTGTACTGTTAATTCTGGCAAGATTAGCTTCGGCTTCTTCAAGTTGCTGCTTTGCCGTATTGTTGATGCGGCTGAGATTTGCTTCGGCTTCTTTAACTTGCTGGCGAGTTGTTTCTAACGTCAGCCGTTTGGTGTCCATTACGGATTTAGAAATTGCGCCTTCTGCAACAAGTTCTCTGTGGCGCAGATATTCGGTTTCAGCATTATTAGACTCGGCTTTTAATTTGTTAATTGCGGCTGTTTGTGCTGTTTTTTCTCCTTGCCACTGTGCAGTTATTCTGCTAATTGTTGCTGTTTGTGCTTTCCTTTCTCCTTGCCATTGTGCGGTGATTCTGCTGATAGTTGCTTGCTGTGCGGTTCTTTCACCTTGCCATTGCGCTTGCAGCCGATCGACTGTTGCTTGTTGTGCGGCCTGATTTCCTTGCAATTCTGCTGCTAGCTTGCCAATTGTGGCAGATTGTGCAGCAAGTTCTCCCGACTTTGCCCCGGCTTTTACCTTCGCTAAATTGGCTTCAGCAACTTTTACTTTTTCCTTGGCTTCGTCTAAAGCAGATTTTAGCCGATCGCCCGCATCCAAAATCGCGATCAACTGCCCTGCTTTCACGCGATCGCCCTCTTTGACTAAAAGCTTCGCCACGCGATCGCCATCTAACGTCTGCGACACTCCCAAGCGAATCACTTCCCCCAGCGGTTCCAATCTTCCCAATGCCGTGATTTTCCTTGGTGGCGGTGTTTCTACCGGCAAAGGTTCAGCATTTTTAGTTAAAGATCCAAATTGAGAAATGCCGTAAAAAGTTGTACCGACGCTAATCGCAGCGCCAGCAATTACCAATCCCATTACCAATTTATTTTTAGGCTTGATGAAAGATTCAAAATTCATAGTTTTTCTAGATTTGCGGTTGTTTTTTTTCTAAATAAGCCAGCAGCATTTCTTTTAATAAATTCGCTTGTTCAGAAAAAGAGATCCTTTCGCCTTGATAAAACCTTCTTACCAGCAAGCCGTCAACAGAGTTGATAATAAATATAGCAATTGCTGGATCGGAAATACCAAAGTAGCAACAAACTGCCTCTTCGTAACGCTTTCCTGCTTCCTTGAGTGCCTGATTATTGTCAATCTCTTTGCGGGTTTTGTGCTGACAAAAATCAAATGTAATCAGCAAATCTTTAAGAATATAATCCTCCTTTTTACAGACATACTCCATCAGTGTGTCTATTTTTTCTCCTAATGTTGGCGGATTTCCCAATTCTGCCAACGCTTCTTCTTTCGTATCTTCATAGCTCAAGTATTCAATTAACTGCTCGAACAGACTTTCTTTGCTAGAAAAATAGTGGTAAAGCGTGCCTGTAGAAACTCCGATTCCCAAGGCAATTTCGCGCATTGTGACTGATGAATAGCCTTTTTCGGCAAAAAGCTCAAAACTTTTGTTCAGCAGTTCTTTGCGGTACGATTCGCGGTCAACTATCTTTGGCATAGGTCGATCGATCTTCTGATGTTTGATTCCAGATTCTAGGTTATCGGAGATTTAAGGGCGATCGACTAAATATTCCTATATCGAACATCCGATATAGTATAAATGACTACAAAACGGGCTTTTGGTGGCTGAGCTTGGAAAAATAAGGTATATCGAACAGTTGTTATAATTAATCTTGCACAGACTAGCAGAGGTTGTCAAGGGGTGCAGTAAAATTATCTTTGGAGTCGATTTGTCCCGGCGAGTTGAGCCAGAAATCCCAAACAACGCAATCAATCTCCGTCCAAAACCCGCCAATCGAGAGAATCTGCATCTGAAATCATTATGAAAGTACGAACCTACGAAATCAGCGATACCGAAAAAATTGTCAAACTGTTCTATGACACAGTGCACGAAGTAAACATCCGCGATTACACAACAGCCCAAGTAGATGCTTGGGCACCAGCAGATACCGACATTCAAAAATGGATACAAAGTTTAAGCAATAAATTTACCTTCGTCGCAGAAGAGGGCGATACAATCGCAGGTTTTGGAGAATTAGAAATCAACGGTCATATCGATCGCTTTTACTGTCACAAAGACTTTCAAAGACAAGGAATTGGCAAGCTAATATTAACACAAATTGAGTCAAAAGCCCAAGATTTAGAACTTGAAAACTTATTTACCGAAGCCAGCATTACAGCTCGACCTTTTTTTGAATCCCAAGGATTTATGGTGACTAGAAAACAAGAAGTAGAACGCAGAGGACAAAAATTCATCAACTTTGTTATGCAAAAAAATATAATACCAATTATGAAAAATATTGCTATAAATTAGATAATCTCATCTGTAGGGAAACGGCATTGCCGTGTCCGGCCGGGATCTATGCCAATGACAGATAATTTATCTAGAATTAATAATTGTAGCAAAACTTGTTAAGATTGATATAAAAAACCAGCTTTTGTGTAAAATTAGATCGAAGAGTTTTGCGGAGGAGTTGCGATGGTGACGGAAGCGACAAATGTGCTGGGCGGAAAATTAGAAACTTGCTGCACATCGCCCATGACAGGCTATTATCGGGACGGCAAATGCAATACGGGCGGCGGGGATTTGGGGGCTCACACTGTTTGCGCCCAACTGACAGAAGATTTTTTGAAATACACAAAAAGAATGGGAAACGATTTGAGTACGCCGGTTCCTGAGTTTAAATTTCCGGGATTGAAACCAGGGGATTGTTGGTGTTTGTGCGCTTCTCGGTGGAAGGAAGCAATGGATGCTGGATGTGCGCCGCGCGTGGTTTTGTCGGCGACTCACGTTTTAACTTTGGAATACGTTTCTTTGGACGAATTGAAGCAACACGCTGCTGATTTGTAGGAATGTGCGATCGCATTTTCATACAAACCGTAGGGTGCGTCAGTTGGCTTTATTTGTTCAATCATCCAAAAGCTTCTGACTGACACACCCTACCAGAGACGTAATTGCGTAAATCTTTGATTAATACAGAAACCGCAGATGTAAAGCAGATAAACACAGATAAACGCAGATAATTTCAAGAGAATTTGTCAATGAATACAATTTTGTCTAATAATTCATCCGACTCGTAGGGTGCGTCAGCTAGCATGATTTGTTCAATCGTTCAACAGCTTCTGACTAACGCACCCTACAAGTTTACATATCTATCTAAAATCAACTCAGGAGGCAATAGTCAAATGGATCGACTAGAGCATTACCGTCAGTGCATTCAAAAGCTGCTAATTGAAGACAGCAAAATAGCACCAATTAACGGAGAAATTGA
>JBBSNU010000584.1:0-3664 GCA_038260455.1 Chroococcales cyanobacterium
AGTTGGCCTGGTAGAATTCCGGCAGTTACTGACACGAAAATGATTGCTGCTTGGAATAGTTTAATGATTTCGGGTTTGGCGCGGGCGGCGGCTGTTTTTGGGAATTTGGAATATCTGGAATTGGCGGTGAATGCTGCTAATTTTATTTTAGAGAATCAGTGGCAAAATGGGCGGTTTCAGCGGCTTAATTATGACGGACAATCGGCGGTGGCTGCACAGTCGGAAGATTATGCTTTGTTTGTGAAAGCTTTGTTGGATTTGCATCAAGCGAGTTTGAATTTAGGAAATTCAGACAAAATAAAAGAATTGCCTAATTCTCAGTTTTGGTTGGAGAAGGCTGTGCAGGTTCAGGATGAGTTTGATGAGTTTTTGTGGAGCGTGGAATTGGGAGGGTATTACAATGCTGCTAAGGATGTGAGCGGAGATTTGTTGGTGCGGGAACGCAGTTATATAGACAATGCAACTCCGGCGGCGAATGGAATTGCGATCGCCTCTTTGGTTCGCTTGGCATTGCTGGGCCCGAATTTAGAATATCTCGATCGCGCCGAACAAGCTTTGCAAGCTTTTAGCAGTATTGTCCGAGATGCTCCCCAAGCTTGTCCTAGTCTGCTTTCGGCGATCGACTGGTATCAGCATTCTACCCTGATTCGCACTTCGCCCGACCTGATTCCTGGGTTGATTTCGCAGTATTATCCGACTGCTGTTTGTCAGATTGAGGCGGATTTGCCTGAAGGTGCGATCGGGTTAGTTTGCGAGTGTTTAACTTGCAAAGAACCTGCGAAAACTCAAGAGATGCTGTTGGCAGAAATTCGGAAAAGTCAAACGCGAGGATAGAATACCGGGCGGTTTAAACCGCGTCTATACAAACAAAACGCACCTCCGTGGGTTACTCGTTACTAGGCTCTGCCTAGTAACGCAGATCCGGAGGCTCTGCCTCCAATTTCCGAAGCGAGGCAGAGCCTCTGGATATAGGTTCCCAGGCTGGAGCCTGGGAACCAGTTAAAAAGCATTTTTTTACATTACAGTGCGAGCGTCCCCGCTCGCGTATTGTACTCGCTCTTCGGGGACGCTCGCACTACAAATGCAAAACTGAGATGCTCCCCTAGAAGCCCTTAGCAAGTCGCAGTTAATGATTTTGCATCACAGTCCGCTTGCAGAAACCCAATGGCTAAAAAGTCAATCATCATTACAAAAACCAGTTTTAAATCCCTAATACTTCCATTTTTTACAAACAATACAGCGGTAGGCAATATCCCAACTTATACAGAATCAGTTATTACCAAATCTACAATCTAAAATCTACAATCTAAAATTGTATAATCCCGTGCAGCTAACAATTACCCATCAGCCGCTAAAAACATAAGCTTTTTTTATATTGACCGAGCCTAATTTATTAACTATAATTACCAGGCCAAAAATAACAAAAATTTTACGCCTAACAATTTTCTCAAATAACAGGTAAACTATTCTAACGTTTGCCCGTACCGAACGCTGCAGGCAAAACCTATATCTGTTAAGCATTCGTCCTAATTCTTAGGAGCAGGATTTTAAAATATGCATCTCAGCGAACTGACTCATCCAAACCAATTACACGGCCTCTCGATTCATCAACTCGAACAAATTGCCCGACAAATTCGAGAAAAGCATTTAGAAACAGTAGCTGCCAGTGGCGGACACCTAGGCCCAGGATTGGGTGTAGTCGAGCTCACCTTAGCACTCTACCAAACCCTAGACCTCGATCGCGACAAAGTTACCTGGGATGTCGGCCACCAAGCTTATCCGCACAAATTGATCACCGGCCGCTACAACCAATTCCACACCCTGCGCCAAAAAGACGGCGTTGCAGGCTACCTCAAGCGCTGCGAGAGCAAATTTGACCACTTCGGCGCCGGTCACGCTTCCACCAGCATCTCCGCCGCGCTGGGGATGGCGATGGCGCGCGACCTCAAGGGCGAAAACTTTAAAACTGTAGCAGTCATCGGCGACGGTGCGCTCACAGGCGGCATGGCACTCGAAGCGATTAACCACGCGGGCCATATGCCGAAAACCAATTTGATGGTGGTGCTCAACGATAACGAGATGTCTATCTCGCCCAATGTCGGCGCAATTACCCGCTATTTGAACAAGATGCGACTCTCGCAGCCGGTGCAATTTCTCAAAGATAACTTAGAGGAACAATTCAAGCACATTCCCTTTGTCGGCGAAACTTTTACTCCAGAAATGGAACGCCTCAAAGAAGGCATGAAACGGTTAGCCGTGTCCAAAGTTGGAGCCGTAATTGAAGAATTGGGCTTTACTTACATGGGCCCGGTTGATGGACACAATTTGGAAGAGTTAATTGCTACTTTCAAACATGGTCATACCATCCAAGGCCCGGTGTTGGTTCACGTTGTGACTGTGAAGGGCAAAGGATATGCGATCGCCGAAAAAGACCAAGTAGGATATCACGCCCAAAATCCCTTTAACTTAGCCACCGGCAAAGGTATTCCATCCACCAAACCCAAGCCTCCAGCTTACTCGAAAGTCTTTGCTCACTGTCTAGTTAAGCTAGCAGAAGATAATCCAAAAATTGTCGGTATTACTGCCGCAATGGCAACAGGAACTTGCCTGGATAAACTTCAGGAAAAACTGCCAAAACAGTACATTGATGTCGGCATTGCCGAACAGCACGCCGTCACTTTATCTGCTGGTTTAGCCTGCGAAGGAATGCGCCCGGTTGTAGTAATTTACTCGACATTTTTGCAGCGCGGATATGACCAAATAGTTCACGATGTCTGCATCCAAAACTTGCCTGTTTTCTTCTGTTTGGATCGAGCCGGAATTGTCGGTGCTGATGGGCCCACCCACCAAGGAATGTACGACATTGCCTACTTACGATGTTTGCCAAATCTGACAATTATGGCTCCGAAAGATGAGGCAGAATTGCAGCGGATGGTAGTCACGGGAGTCAATCATACCAGTGGCCCGATCGCCATGCGTTACCCGCGTGGCAACGGTCACGGCGTGCCTCTGATGGAAGAAGGTTGGGAAGAATTGCCGATCGGCAAAGCCGAAATTCTCCGCAACGGCGACGACGTGCTGATATTAGGTTACGGTTCAATGGTATATCCGGCGATGCAAACCGCCGAGATGTTGAGCGAACACGGCATAGAAGCAACTGTGATCAATGCGCGTTTTGTCAAGCCTTTGGACACCGAATTAATCTTGCCTTTGGCACAACGAATTGGCAAAGTTGTCACAATGGAAGAAGGCTGTTTAATGGGTGGTTTCGGTTCAGCAGTAGCCGAAGCTTTGATGGATAACAATATCCTTGTACCACTGATGCGGCTGGGCGTACCGGATACATTGGTAGACCACGCTACACCCGAACAATCCTTTGCAACTTTGGGATTGAATCCGTCGCAAATGTGCGATCGCATCTTAGCAACATTCAGCCGCAAACAATCACCCGTTAGCGTCTAATTAGCTAGAATTGTAGGGTGAGCACTGCTCACCTTACTTCACCTTTACTGCACAAAAGGAGAATCAACCATGACTTATCTCAACCCAACTAGCAGAACTCCCCGGAGAAGATTGCACCCAAAACGCACACGTTCTTCAGAAGAAATAGCCCAATGGTATGCTGAGAGAGAAGCATTTTATCAGCGCTGCAAACCTATTTTCG
>JBBSNU010000585.1:0-3657 GCA_038260455.1 Chroococcales cyanobacterium
ACTTTACGCTACCACCGCCACAGCTTAAAAAACTGTGGCGAAAATAGCAAAACCCGCCGCAGCGGGTTGTTTTGTTAAGCTATACAATTTTTCCAACAAATCAGATTTGTCGGCTCGCATCAGCAGGCTGAGGCTTAACGCTTACCTTTGGGGAACTGTTCTATGCCAGCCCAACCGTAAAAAACTAGCTCGTCGTTTTGAACTCGGCAGCGGTCTACTCGCAGTTGAGTGCCTTCTAAGGCAAATTTGTCTAAGTCTAGCAAGTTATTTACGTGGGCAATTATAGCTTGACCCAAGTCTACTGCTTGCTGGTCGCCTCCGTATGTAACGCTGACAAATTGGATTTTGCGTCGGTCTTCTACTTGCAATTGAGCTGTAATATCTATGTTGACTGGTTCGCTGGCATCGCCTACGGCAATTTCGGACTGCAGCCGAATTGATTTGTCGGCTCCGAAGCTGACTTCAGTGTTTTGAAAGTGCAGAGATTGCTCTTGGTACTTCAGCTT
This sequence comes from Chroococcales cyanobacterium, assembly GCA_038260455.1. Taxonomy (GTDB): domain Bacteria; phylum Cyanobacteriota; class Cyanobacteriia; order Cyanobacteriales; family Microcoleaceae; genus Microcoleus. The sequence goes on from JBBSNU010000585.1 coordinate 507, forward strand.
CTGGAGTTTTTCAACTACAAAAGGTGTATTGAATGAGGTGGTTAAATCCGATCGACTTAAGACTACTCGCATATTTGCCTGGGTAGGCTGTCGCAATTTCACGCTTCCTGCAAAAATCGCCCCAAAATCAATGGAGAGTGCTTGCAGGTAGAGTTCCATCACTTCTATGCGAAGGCCGTTGTACATCAACATACCTTTGCCAATGAAGTCGAAACCGTCGATGCTTCCCTGCAAGAGTTTGGCTACTGGTTCGACTCGGATGTTGGCTTCGGCCTTTTCCGAACTTTTGAATAAGGCCGCGATCGCAGCTCCTGCTACTTTACTAACAAGGCGATCGCCATTTTGACCTTGAAAGGATGTACCGCTGAACAAAGCTGCTACCATTTATGCGTTTGCTGATCTACAGTCGCCATTATAACCTCCCATTAAGAAATGTTAAAATAGCTTGTGCTTATTCACTTTATAAGGTGATGTTATTTTGGGTGTGCCTAGAAAGGAATATTTTTGAAATTTAATGGCTCAGGGGAGTGCCTTGGAGACAGGCGCGATCGAGCAACGCTCCATCCCAGATTGTTTGTTCGATCGCAGCACAGAGCAAATTAGCCCCCGTCAGGTTAGCGCCGCGCAGTACGGCTCCATTCAAGATAGCTTCTTCCAAGTCAGCGCCGGACAAATCAGCACCGGACAAATTAGCATGGCTCAAATCGGCGGATTGCAAAATAGCCCGAGCCAAAGCTGCGCCCCGCAAATCGGCACCGCGCAAATCGACACCGCTCAAATCCAAATTGCCGATCGAAGCGCCTGTCAAAAAAGCACCCCCAAAACTTGCCTCGCGCACTAAAGCATTAGCAAAGGAAGCTCCGCGCAAATCGGCATTCCGAAAATCTGCGCCCCGCAAATCTGCACCGCTCAAATCAGCGCCGCGGAGGTTTGCTCGCAGTACCGCCCGCTGCAAGTTAGCGCCGGCGAGATTAGCTCCTGCTAAGTTGGCTTGAGACAAGTCGGCACCGGCGAGATCGGCTCCCGATAAGTCTGTGCCGGCTAAATCTCTGCCGGCCAACATATGAATTTTGCCTTTGCGTATGGCTTCGAGGTCGTTAGTCATTAGTCAGTTGTCAGTTGTTGGTTGTCAGTTGTTGGTTAACAGTCAACAGTCAACAGTCAACAGTCAACAGTCAACAGTCAACAGTCAACAGTCAACAGTCCAGTGATTCTATAATGCCGGAGCAACGGCGGGAGTTCGATCGCCCGATTCTTCCAACCAGACATTCGGCAGTTGGCTGGGGCGGCTCGGTAACTCCATCAAACCCATTTCTGTGAGTCTGACGACGTTACTGAGAGTTTCCACCAAAGCCGGATCGAAGCGAGTGCCAGACTGTTGCCGGCACTGTTCCAAAGCGGCGCTCAAACTCAAAGCCTGACGCTCGCCCCGTGGTTGAGTCAGTTCTTGATAATAAGCTACCAACCCCAAAATCCGCGATGCAATGGGTATTTCTTCGCCTCGCAACCCTTCGGGTTTGCCGCTGCCGTCCCATTTTTCGAGTTCGTGCTTGACAATTTCGGCTACTGGTGCTATCTCCGGCATTGCTTGCAAAAGTTGGCAACCGATGAAACTGCGATCGCGCCAAAATGATAGAGTTGATTGGTCGAATTGATCGGGAGTGCGATCGAATACTTCATTTGGGGCCGAAACCAAACCGACTCGAAACAGCAATCCCGCCAGCCGTAGACGACGCAACTGCAAAGCCGGTAAATCCAGCAATTGCCCCAAAGTTTCCGACAAAGCCGCTACCTGCAAAGAAGCTGCGGGATTTGAACTATCGCGTTCGTCCACGCGCTGGGCCATCCGCAGAAAAGCTTGCAGTTTGTTGGCGTTCAAATTGCGGCTGACGCGCAAAGCTTGACCTTCCAATTCCCACAAATCGCGGGTTTGGCGGTTAATTGCCACCATTTGCTGCTGAGAACTTTGCAGGTAAGTGACGATCCGCGATACTACGCCGCTAATGTCTGCTAAGGGCGGGCCTTTTGTGGCGAGAATTTGGTGGTAAATTTCTAGCAAACTGTCGGCTAGGGAAGAATTATAATGTCGTGTTTGTTCTATAAAAATTTCTGCCGCAGCCGACACTAAAGACTGGTCAAACGACCACAAACCGTAGAATTTTCGCTCTGTATCAACTTCGGGCTTGCCCTCTGGCAAATATTCTTCGGTGGAAAGTTCGCGACAAAGCACCATTGCTTTGTATGTCGGGGCGAGGATGATTAAATTCCATTCTTGGACTATGGGGTCGATCGGATCGAGTTCTATTAAAGATACATTTTCTAATTGACCTGTTTTGTGGGTAGCGAAGCCGCTGTCGGCTACTGCACCGATGACGACGCGCCGCGAGGCATTAGCAATATCCAGGTAGCGATCGGCTTCCTGCAAATACCATTTTCCCTGCTGAAATGTCACCAATACCAGTGGTTTGAGTGCGAGATCGTCCTCCCCCCCGCTGGTTTGCAAGATGTGGTCTTCTAGGGCGTGACACAGGGCTACTAGGGTGTTTTTGAAGTAAACCCCGTAGCTAGAAGGCAGTTTTCCGTCGGGAAGTGTAGCTTGTAGTCTGGCGAGTGTTGATTCTGGATTCATTACAAAAGGCGGTGCCGGCTCTTATTTATTGTAGCGGGCGATCGAGCTTCTCAAAAATACTTTTGGCCAAAAATTCCTATTTTTGATGGTTGGCCGCTCCCAGACGCATAAAAACCGCTATCTGAATACATCAGCCGCAAACTCAAAACTTTAAAAATTACTGCTGACAATAAACGTTAAAACTCTGGATTGCCAGTTGCTGTCAACAAGGAGTTTAGACTTTAGGTGCATGAATATTCGATCTGTTAACCGCAGATTTCAAGCGGATAAACACAGATGCACGCAGATAATTGAATCTTGTCTGCGTTGAGTGCAACTCAAGTCTATTTTCGGTTGCGGTGCGTCGATTGTATATTTTTCGAGTTGATTCACAACAAGTTTGGCTCTTCCGTACTTATTGTGCTAATTTTTTAGGAAAATGCCAAAAAAGTAATGCCCGTATTTCAAAATTTCTCAAATTTCTAAATCCAAAACCACACCTTTTTAATAGCTTTAATTTAGTATTAATTCCCTCTACTATCC
>JBBSNU010000586.1:0-3635 GCA_038260455.1 Chroococcales cyanobacterium
AGTTCCGGTTTTGCGATCGAGAGTATCCCGCCGCGACTGGCAAAAAGATTCAAGAATCGAACAGTGGACTAGATATTTTGCGGATGCTAAATTGCTGCTGGGATTCAGAGACGGCAATATTTCCCCCGCAAATTCCGGGCCTTCGCAAGTGATTAATGTACCAGCGCCCAGTCGATCGGCATCCCGACAAAATGATCCGGGTTTTCGAGATGATTGAAATCGGGCATCGGGCATCGGGCATCGGGCATTGGGAATGGGTAGCACACAACAAATAACAAACAACAAACAACCAATAACCAATTATTAACCTAAATATAATTCCACTTTAATTAACCTTCAGGTTAACTTCCCTTAATTTAACAGTGATAAACTTTCATACGGAATCATTAGATTAGGGATGTTGGGTAGAAAAGGAATTTATGTCTAAAATAACTCGCCGACAACTGCTAATTTTCTTCGGTAGCAGTGCAGCTACTGCTGCGATCGCTCCAAGGCTAACTCAAACACTATTCGGCATCAATTCCAGCGATGCCAAAGCTGTAATTACGACATCTTTCACTCCTCTAAGACTTCCCCACCCGCTGCCAATTTATCAAGAAATGTCGAGTTTCATGCCGACTGCACCGGGGGGAATCGGCACTGTGATGAGTGCGTCGGGGGATACGAAATTAACCAGTTACAGCGTGGTTGACGATGTGGTTGTGCCGCCGGAATACGAACGTTATGTGATTTTACGTTGGGGCGATCGAGTTTTTCCCGATCCAGCAGACTATTTCGGCTACAACAACGACTACACGGGCTTTGTAGGTCTGCGCGGCAGCACAGACGACGGCTATCTGTGGGTTAACCACGAGTACGTAGGCTTCCCAATGTCGAAAGTGGCGCCGGATACCCCGTCAGATTTGGCATCATTTCCAGCGACCGATCGCGCCGTCCTCGGTATAGACTTATCCGTAAAAAATCAGGCTACCCTCGGCGAATTCCTGTACAATCTCGGCGGATCGATCGTCCGCATTACCAAACAAGCTGACGGACGCTTTCGGGCGATCGCCGGCGACTCCCTCAACCGACGCATTCACGGACTTTCCGGCCTCGGAATCAACAGCCAGCGCAGCGACAAATACAAGGATGTCACCTCATGGGGAACCAGACAAGGCGACAATAACTTCCTCACAGGCACAGGCCCTGCAGCCACCCAAGTCTTCGCTACCGTCAACAGCGACGGACTCGGCAACCGCATCATCGGCACAGCATACAACTGTTCCGGCGGCACAACCCCTTGGGGCACAATCCTTTCCGCCGAAGAAAATTTCCAAGGCAGCGAAGCATTTTTCGTGGGAGTTCAGGAAAACGTCAAACCCAACGGCGGCCAAACCGGCTATCCCAAGGGTACTACCGGCGAAGAATTCGGCTTAGTGGGCGAAAAATACGGCTGGATGGTGGAAGTCGATCCCCAAGATCCCAATTTCCGCCCCCGCAAACACACTTGGTTGGGCCGTTTCCGCCACGAAAACGTAGCGATTCGCGCTGAAGCCGGACGCAGGTTAGTAGTGTACATGGGGGACGATCGGCGCGGCGGACACACCTGGAAATTTGTCAGCAACGGTACTGTCACAAATCCAGCAGATAAAAACAACAGCCGGTTATTAGAAGACGGCGTTTTATACGTCGCCCAATACAACCGCAACGGTGTGGGAAGATGGCTGCCGCTGACAATCAATTCCCAAACCAATCCAGTGAGTCCCCAAAAAGTTGCCGAGGCGGAATTGGCAAGTTTTGGCAAAGCTCAAAGAGATGGAAATACTCGCTTGCCCAAACGCGCCGGAATTGCAGGTCAAACCGAAGACGGCGGTTCTTTTGTAGTAGATACAACTAATGAAGCAACAGCACTTCCAGGCTACGAAAATAAAATTCTTGCTAATTTTTACAGCAGCCAAGGTGCGGTTTTAGTTGATGCTTTTTTAGCTGCTAATTTGATTGGCGCTACTCCGACGGCGCGGCCGGAAGATTTGGAATTTAATCCTACTACTAAGGAAGTTTTCATTGCCTATACTGATGGCGCACCGGGAAGCGATGGCTATCCAGATTCTCGCATTTTTACTGTTGCTAAATACACTGCCAGACTGTCGGACACTCAGCAGTCGGGAGGCATTTACAAAATAATTGAAGACAGTCCCGACGGTGCTGGTTTGACTTTTCGCTGGCAGCGTTTTGTTCAAGGTGGAGAAGCTGGTGCAGTAGCTGGGGCGGGATTTGCTAGTGTGGACAATTTGGTTTTTGACCCTCAAGGCAATATTTGGGGCGTGACTGATATGTCTACGAGCACGCACAACGGTTTTGATGTGGGTGCTGCGGGGAAGCCAAATGCGATCGACCATACGAAAACTGGAAATGTCTCGGATTTTACGGGTGTTTTCGGCAACAATTGGCTGTTTTACATTCCGACATCGGGGCCGAATGCGGGAACTGTAATTCCATTTGCTCAAGGCCCGAACCGCTGCGAAATGACTGGGCCGACTTTTGTCGGAGATACGCTGTTGCTTGCGGTGCAGCATCCGGGAGAAGATTGCCCGATCGATGATGGTACTGTTTTGCGCCGGCAAATTGAAATGTTGGATTTAAATGGTGCTGTTTTCAATCAAACTCGGACTGTGGCGCGGGGGAGTTTGTGGCCGAGCAATATCTCGAATGATTCGCGCCGATCGCCTATGCCTTCGGTGATTGGGATTCGTCGCGTGCGATCGACCCCAACCGGTCAGTTTGTCTAGGGCGATCGGCTGCTGATTGTACGCCATATCTGTAGGGACAGGGCATCGCCGTGTCCTTACTTTTCAGTTTGTTGCATCATTGATTTTAATCTTATAGCAGTTCTCAACTGAGTTCGCCCCCGTGCGCGATTGCTTTCTTGCCAATTACCAATTACCAATTGCCAATTACCAATTACCAATTATCGGAGATCCCTCACCTAAACGAGAAAAACTAGATCCGTATTTTCACTAATAAATATGACTATTATGACTGCAAGTAATGAAAAATAAGACCTTAAGTTTTACGTCAAAACTTGAAAGCAGAGCTAAGGTAGAGCTAATAGGACAAATTATCCCTATGAAAAAAATGCTTTATTCACTTTTGCCCAAATCTCAAGTCAAAGCCCGCATTTTAAAACAGTTTGCAGCCGCTGTTTCGGCGTCCTTAGCCATCAGTGCAACAGCCAGTTTGAAACCCTCGCCTGTATTAGCTGCTGGCGATATCCCCCCCGCAGTTCAAACAACTCAGAAAGCCGTAAAACCCGATTCTAGCTGGCAGCTAGGACAGTTGCACAGCAGTGTTCCCGTGCAGACAATGCAGCTAGGGCCGGGCGGATTTATCCCGATCGCGATCGGCGGTATGATAATTATTCTAGTGCTGCCATTATTTTTTGGCGGATTAGTCGTAATTGGCGATCGCGAAGTGGGAATTGTCAGTAAAAAGTTTAGCTTCAACGGCCAATCTTTGCCCCCAGGAGATTTAATTGCCTTAAACGGTGAAGCTGGATACCAAGCTGATACATTACCTCCCGGTTGGCACTGGGGTTATTGGCCTTTGCAATACAACGTCCGCAAAGAATCTTTAACAATCGTTCCCCAAGGCGAAAT
>JBBSNU010000587.1:0-3627 GCA_038260455.1 Chroococcales cyanobacterium
AAGAATTGTTTGATGACGCAGCGGGGTTTTGATGGTTTGTCTTCGTCAACGGCGAGTAATGTTCTGCCAAAACCTCCTTGTCCGATCGCCTTTATGGCCCGATATCTGTCGCGCAACAGCAGTTTTGACCGGCAATTGCGGCAAATTTTGGCTGTATCCGGGTTTTGGGGCTTGGAACAGTTGGGGTTTAAACAGTAACTCATTCGATTTTAGATTGGGGATTTCGGATTTTAGATAAGACGGCGGGTGTCACCGCGGCGACAACAACGAAGTCTGCCTCCGCAGACTAAAAAAAACGTGATTTTAATTGCAATGTCTTCAACCCGCGGAGGCGGGTTTTGTTTATGTAGACGCGGTTTCAACCGCCCAGTCTTCTATTTTAGAAATTCCACATGACGGGATTGTCGTCTAAATAATCGGTGACAGTTCGCCCGATCGCGTCAATCTCTGTTAAGTCCTCCTGACTCAATTTTACATCAGCAGCTTTAGCATTAGCGGCCGCTTGTTCAGCATTACGCGCGCCGACAATTGCATTGGTTTGTGGCTGGGCGATTAACCACGCTAAAGCTAAGTTGCCCAAACTTGTCTGATCGCGATCGGCAATTGGTCTGAGTTGAGTTAATGCTGTTTGCACTCGTTGGTAATTTTCTTTGAGGAACAGCTTACTTTTGGCGCGGTGGTCGCCTGCTTCAAACTTGTGTTCTGGCCCAAATTTACCTGTCAATATTCCTTGAGCTAGAGATGAATAGGCAAGGATTGAGATATGGTTTTCTTCACAGTAGGACATGGCATCTTTTTCTACCCAGCGCCAAAACAGAGAATAGGGCGGTTGCAAGCTGTCGATGCGTCCGTATTGGGCGGCTTCTGCTATTTGGGCGCGGGAAAAGTTGGAAACGCCGATCGCCCGAATCTTCCCCTGTTCTTTCAGTTTATTGAGGGCATCCATTGTTTCGGCAATGGGCACAACTTCGGAATTCCAAGTGCCTGACGGCCAGTGGATTTGGTAAAGATCGATATAATCGGTATTCAGGTTTTTTAGCGATCGATCGCACGCCTCGACTACCAAATCGGGTTTGAGGTGGTTGGCAAAAACTTTGCTAGCATAAACTACTTGCGATCGCACATCTGAAAGCGCTTTGCCGATAATTTGTTCCGAATGTCCTTCTCCGTAAACCTCAGCCGTATCAAAGGTAGTAATACCCGCCTCAAAAGCGGCGCGCATGGCTTTGATAGTTTCGGCATCCTCAATTCCGACCCACATCCGCTTCCCAGCTTGCCAAGTCCCCATAATTATCGGGCTAATTTGAATTCCCGATGTCCCCAATTGTCGCTTTTCCATAGCTATAGCCCTAATTTGAATTTTTACTATTTACTCTCAAACTATCTAATTTTAACAGAAAAAAGTTGTTATAATTGCTGTCAAGTACCGATTTTGTTACTTTGGTTAAAACCCAACTAAATCCTATGAAATCAACTACTCGCGCGCTGAAAGAATGGAATGTAGCGGTTAATGCTTTGGAAGAAGGCAAAACGATTGTGCTGTTGCGAAAGGGGGGCATTCGCGAGCAAGCAGGACAGTTTAATGTTGCTGACAAGCAGGTTTTGCTTTATCCAACTTTTGAACACCAACAGCCTGATTTATTAAAGCCGGATTTTGCGAGTCTGGTAAAAACGGTAGAATCTGGTTGGCATCCAGAAATGATTAGAATTGGCAGTTGGGCTGAGATTACCGATGTTTTTTTAGTCGCTTGGGAACCTGCAATTACTGCGCTTTTTCCTTACCATATCTGGAATGAAAAATTTGTCAGCGATCGCCTGAAATGGAAACAAAATCAGCCGATTTATATTTTATTACTGCGGGCTTATCGGTTAGCAGAAACTGTAGAAATTCCGTACATTTCTGCCTACGGTGGTTGCCGTTCTTGGATAGATTTGGCTAGTCCTATTTCCCTGGATGGAAGCAAAGCTGTTTTGGGCGATCGAGAGTATATTGAACGCTCAAATGAAATCCGTAATTTGATCGCGAATCCTCCGAATGATTCTAGTTTGCAGAAAGTCACAACTCTAACTGTTAGTAGTGAGGACTTCAGTCCTCATTCATAGTTTTTAATGTACTTTTCGAGAGACGGCTTTCCACAAAGCCCAGCCCAAAATCCACGGCTAATGCCATCAAAGCTGCCGGAATTGCGCCAGCCAAAAGTAACTGATTGTTGACTGTATTAACGCCCCGAAAAATAAACACGCCCAAGCCGCCGGCACCGATCGCAGCCGCGATCGTCCCTAGCCCGATCGCAATTACCGCAGCAACTCGCACGCCCGCCAAAATCACGCCCAGCGCTAGGGGAAGTTCCACTTGCCATAACAGTTGTATATCGGTCATTCCCATACCTGTTCCGGCCGCCACAATCGCCGGATCGACGCCGACAATGCCCGTGTAAGTGTTGCGGATAATGGGCAGTAGGGAATAGAGTGTGAGGGCGATGATTGCGGTGCGATCGCCTATGCCACCCACAACCGGTACGGGAATTAGCAAGCCAAACAAAGCTAAACTGGGAATTGTTTGCATAATATTTGCAAATCCCAAAATCGGCTTTTTCAATTTGGGTTTTCTAGTGACTAAAATCCCTAGGGGAATCCCGACAATAATTGCGATGAAAATTGCCACACTTACTAAATATAAATGTTCGATCGCGCGCTGAATTATCTCAGCACCATAGCGGTTGATAAAAGTTATCATCGGGTAATTGGTTATTCCTGATTGCTGTCAATCTTATAAATCATTTTCCATTTCAGGACTTGGTTCACCAGGATAGAAGCGAGAGTCCAGAATTTCCTCTAAGCTGTAAAGGCAGTTTGGAGGAAATGTTTTGAGAGGTAAATCGGTTTCTCCTACTGCCAAATCTCTACCGTTTTGATAAGCTTCTTGGAAAGCTTCTTGCAAGTAAGGTTTCAGACTTGGGTTATCCAGTATCAGCCTCTGAGTGTCCCGCCGCTGCACTCGAATTGTAGACAGCCAGCTACGACTGCGCTGCTGGGGCTGATATTGCCACTTCAGCAAATGTCCTAGCAAAATGCTCAAACAATTTCTAAGTTCTTGACGTTCCTGTTTGCCCAAAGATTCAATTTCCTCAATTAAATTTGACAAGTCAAGTTCACTCCACTGACACTTGCGAAGTAACTTGGCTTGTTCTTGCGTCCAAGCATAGAAGTCTGTCTGGTAAAGACTGTGCATCGTTTGATTATCAGCTTAGTTACTAAAACTATATTATCAAAATTTTGCTAAAATCATTCTAATCTAGCTACTTGCAAACATTCAAGAAATGCGCGAGCTTCTGGATGCTGAGATTTTAGAAAATCATCGGGCGATCCCAATTCAACCAACCGTCCATCCTGCATCAAACCAATTTTAGAAGCTAACAAAAAAGCTTCTTGAATGCCGTGAGTCACAAAAATCACAGTTTTGCCCAGTTGCTGCTGCAATTGACCGAATTCCCGCTGCAATTCTAGGCGAGTAATGGGGTCTAAAGCGCCAAACGGTTCGTCCATTAACAGCAGTGGAGGGTCAGCCGCCAGTGCTCTGGCGACACCCACGCGCTGCCGCTGTCCGCCAGATAACTGATGGGGATA
>JBBSNU010000588.1:0-3622 GCA_038260455.1 Chroococcales cyanobacterium
CACGTTCCACAATTAAATCTACGACAAATTTTCAGGCATCGCGATGCTACAAAATACTCGCGGTTTGGGTGGCGGTGGTGATGTCGTGGTGTCCGAAACGAGGGATGGCAACAGTTACATCGGTAGAACTTACACACGGATAACCAGAAACCGGGTTTTTTGTGAAATACTTCGTTGACGCTACGAGATTCGGTAAAAAACCCGGTTTCTTTGGTCTTGATGCGTAAGTCCAGATCGGCTAATTCTCGATCGACTGCGCGGAAAAAAGGCGTGATGCTGCTGGCTGCGACGGCCTGGTCAAACGTGGTGCGCCGCGTGTGGTTGATTCTCGCGATCGCGCTTGCTGGTGGATGTTCAGTGCGGCGATCGCAAATCCGGCCTATTTCCGTGTCGCCATCTACGCGGCTTTTTTCACACGAAGGCAAGGCTAACCGGCTTTGGGTTGCAGTTACATTGCTGGTATGGAGGCGGTTCGGGCGTTTTAAGCGTTCGCAACTAATGGAGGCGATCGGCTAAAACTTCCTCTCAAAACTCAAGTCAAAAAAGTTAGGGTTTGGATTTGATTTTTAGCTTCATTTAACAGACCGCGAAATCTGTATGTTGTCTAATTTCCGGAGGGTGAAATGCCAGTACAATGTCACTTTTGGGAACACCAGCAGCCAACAAATCAGTGGCTATTCCGTCTTCTGTTCCATCTCTTTGAATCCAAATTTTACCATTAATAATTTCAAGGTGAACAATGCAGCCATGATTTCGCACATCTTTTTCCCATCCTATTGTTAGCAGTAAATAATCGTTGGAGTCTTTGCTGATAATGAGTTTTGATTCAAGGTTGTTGTATGAATATGGGATTTCTGCATATTCGCTTAAGATTTTTTCAATGATTTGTCGGTAGTTATCTAATTTATCCATTGTACAATTTCCTCTTTGGTAGGGTCAAAAATAAGTAAGCGCAGAGAGTTTTTGCGTACCACTAAAGCCCCGATGGCTTCTGAAAATATTTCTTGATAGGTGGCTTGACGAATAGCTAAATATAGCAATCGGTCATTTTCGACTTCTTCTAAGATATTCAAGTAAACGATATACTGCCCTAATGCAGTTTCTAAATCGCTCACTTGGGAAAGACTCACGAAACTTTTAATTTCAACGGCTATTTTTTGTTCACATCTTTCAGCAGCTAAAAGTTTCGTGGCTCCTAAGTCTACAAATAGTTCTCTGGACCCCCATTTTAGTTTGAAAGGATCGTTTGTAATTGTCCAGCCGTCTTTTTCGAGAGCTTTTTTGACATGATCGTGATAAATATCTTTGGCTGGCATATTCGTTTGAGGTTATAAGTCTGAGCAGTGTAAAGGGCTGTGTTGATTAAACTTGTTTTCATGGCTTGAATTTCCGAAGTCGCCTCAATTTTATTATCTTTAATTCTGGCTGTTACGTCAAGTCGCTTGACTGATGAGGTGACAATACCCTCCAAACATAGACAAAATCAAGGATATAACCCAATACGGTTCAGTTAGTGCTCTTAAACGAATTTGAACTCACAGTTTTTTGAAAAATACAGGTATCTTTTAGAAGTCAGATTCTTAACAGAACCGTATTGGGACATAACCCTCATACCCCCATATGCTTTGGTTAACGTTTTTTGTCATTGTTCGCTGTGAGCGTAGCGAGCTCTTATGAAAGCAATCACAGTATCTGTTTTTCACAGGCTTTTGCCTCCTAGACTGTCTTATCCCAAGCGTATTGCGTCATACCATTCTCTCCAGAATGGCAACTTATTACGTCTTATTTTCATTTGAGCCGTTAAGAAAGCAGTGAATTCTGCATCTAGATTAAACAGCATCATCTTCGCTCAAATCGTAAGTAGGGGGCTTATACTCAAACAGTTCTTGTTCGCACGCAGCAAACCTGGAAGTGTCCGAACTGGCTGTGGGACGAGCATAACTAGCTTTGTTCCGAATCCCCTGAATATCTTCAGAAGACCGTTCAGACGACAGTACAAACTGAGTTCTCTGATAACGCAAATGGGCCAATTCAATCGAACCCGGTCGCCCTTCACAATAGGCTCGTTCAGCACAGCGTTTAACTGCGATCGCAATTTCAGCACTCGTTGCCCCAGCATAATCCGACAGCAGCGAATACCACTGCCTGTCGCTCCAAGGGTTCTCTTTTCCTGGCCCAAACTGCTCCTTGAAATACTTAGCCAAATGTAAGTTGAAAATCTCATAGCGAGCACCGCTGTGTGGCAAATCCACAAACCAAATACCGCCGTCGTCAAATCTACGGATAAGTTCAGCCGGTAGCATTTCTAAGCGGTTGACAGTAGCTAACATTAACACGGGGCTTTCATGCTCCTGCATCCAAGTGAGCAATTTCTGCGACAGCCGCCTAGCTACACCGCCGTCAGCATTTGATTCCCACCCAGAAAAACCTTTATCAAAATCGTCAAAGAACAGCACGCAACCACCCAAATTATCGGCTGTTTCCAGAATTTTGTAGAGAGCGCGATCGGGATGTGAAGAACCTAGAATATTGCCCCAACTTGCTGCTAAAAGCGCTCTCCCAAGTTTCTTAGCAGCTAGTTTTGCACTCAAACTTTTGCCTGTCCCCGGCGGCCCCCACAGTAGCATTCCTTTGGGAGGTTTGAGGTGATATTTCTCAGCATTACTGTCCGACAACTTCCCCACATCGTCCAAATAAGCATCTAATAAATCTAAACCACCTGCACAAGGCACGTCGGGATTCGCCATGAATTCTAAACCCTGGTCTCGAAGTTGCGATATTTTATGCTCTAATACCAACTGTGCGATCTGCACAACTGAAGTAGTCACCAACAGCGATCGCTCTAACACCAATTCAATTTCAGCAGTGGGCAGCCCTAGACTAGAAACAACCAGCCGCTTGAGGGCCGCTACCGCATCCAAACCAAAATCAAGGGAACAATTGCGATCGCAAAACTTATCTATAATCACTCCAACCTCAAGACTATCAGGTAACGGACATTTGAACCGGGGAATTAGTGGCCTTAGCTTCGATGGCAGTTGGATGTACTCGCCCAGCAGTACCCAATATTGCTCGGTTGAACGCCCTTTCAACTCAAAGAATGCGTTAGCCAACTGAGAATAACGGCGGACGATAGATTGTTCGCTATCCCCTGACTCCAAAATGTCCTCTAACAAAAAGATACCTGGGTAGTCATTTTCTCGCAAAAATTGCAGGACATCGCTCTCGACAGATAGCTCAGTTTTGCAGAGGATGCAGTCATTATTATACCTTTGAGAAGAAGCATCTGAAACGCAAGTCAGGTTTGAGTGCAAACCTAAATTTTCGAGATGTTTATCGGAACACTGCACCTGTTGAAGAGTTGCATAGCCTGTATTCCAATAATAAACAGGTAAACAACGCTCACTGGCGCAGTCATAAAATGATGACAATACTTTTAGGCGATCTGCACTGTAATATTCTAGTGCAATTATCGGAGTTTGAACCAGTGCTAAGTTAGACAACTGTTTGAGAAACATCATGATTTATATGTTAGATAGTACAGGACAGTTTAAATTAATATTTAACTCACATTAATCAACTTAAACTTCCTCCTAATAAGTGAAACATACCCCCGCAAATG
>JBBSNU010000589.1:0-3621 GCA_038260455.1 Chroococcales cyanobacterium
AGGCAGATCATGTCCAAAATCATCTCTGTTCACTCTTACCGGGGCGGCACTGGCAAATCGAACACCACTGCAAACCTAGCATCTATTATCGCTCGCGACGGAAATCGGGTCGGCATTGTAGACACAGACATTCAATCGCCTGGGATTCACGTACTGTTCGGTTTCAGCGAGAGCAACATGGATCGCTCCCTGAACGATTACCTGTGGGGCCGATGCCCGATCGCCGAAACGGCCTACAATGTGAGTTCGCTGCTGCCAAAATTAGCCAACAACGGCAACCTCTTCCTCGTTCCTTCGAGCATTAAAGCAGGGGAGATAGCGCGAGTTTTGCGCGAAGGCTACGACGTGGGACTGCTTACCGACGGCTTTCAAGAACTGATTGACGTTCTGAACTTAGACTACCTATTTATCGACACGCACCCTGGACTCAACGAAGAAACCCTCCTCAGCATCACCATTTCCGACATCCTGTTGCTGATTCTGCGTCCGGATCAGCAAGATTTTCAGGGAACGGCTGTCACGGTAGAGGTGGCCCGCAAATTAGAAGTTCCCAGGATTTTGATGACGATAAACAAAGCCCCAGAATCTCTGGATTTTGAGGATTTGAAGCAGCAAGTAGAGAGTATTTACAACATCCCAGTTGGAGGGGTGCTGCCCCACAGCGACAAGATGATGCTGCTAGCGAGTAAGGGGGTGTTTGCGCTCCAATTCCCTAATGACCCTCTAACTAAGGTGGTGGAAGGGATTGCCAAACAGATTGTAGGATAATTGGTGTGGCGAGGGTCGATCGGGCCGAGTGCCGTAGTTTCGATCTCAATTCCTGAAAAACGATGTCCCCGAGTGCGCCCGCGAGTCCGGGGGAGAAACTTTCAAGGGCGACAATATTTGCTTGAAGACTAAGGAGAATGGCGACAAAATGAGATACAAATAGATTATGAGAATTTGTTAAAAAACTTTAGGAGGAACACTCATGGAATTTGATTGGCGCATACTAATAGTATTGACCCCCGTGTTGTTGGCGGGCGGCTGGGCTGCGTACAACGTCGGCACTATAGCTCTCAAACAAGTGCAGAAATTGTTGAACAAGCAAACTTAAACTCAGTATTTTCACGGATAATTTCGCAGCCGACTGTTTCTTGAGATACAAAAACAGTCGGTCTCTTTGTGCCTTGGCTCAACAAGAGCGATGGCTGATGCGATTGGCTGCGGCCGATTGGCGAATGATATCGTGTCCGGTGGATTGACATATCTCAGATTGGATCGCGCGTGCGTCCTGGAGTCTGCAGTTTAAGAGCGGACTGAAGTCCGCACTACGAACTGTTTTTGTTCTGCTAATCTACCGGACATGATATGACTTACTGGATTCTGATAATGGCTTGGAGCAGGGACAAAGCAGTTGTCTGATGTTTGGGAATTTGTTTGATTTTTTACCTGAACGGCAATTTACGACTCTAGAGAGAGTCTGTGCAAGCCAAACAACAGTTATAGTCAGGACTTGTGCAGAAACCGGGTGCGATCGGACAAAAATACAGTCCCGGACGCACCCACACACATAGAAACCGGGTTTTTTACTCGTTCTGTGGGTGAGTGCGATTGAGGCGCATGAAAAAACCCAGTTTCGACGCACCCGTGCGTAAGTGCTCAAATAGTTAGTAGCAAGCGCTACCGGGTAAAAGAACCCAATTGTCTATATTAGACGAATCCCATAATTCTTGTGGATCGGGCGCATAGAGCCTGCTCTTTTGAGGCTGTTTGGAATTGGTCTATTGGGGCGGGGGCGTAAGTGAAGAGCTTGATGTTTTCGGTGCGCTCAGCAGTTGTGATGAGATGGCGATAAAAATATATTTAGGCAGCACGTTCCGGCAGAAAATATGAGACAATCGCCAAAGTATTTGCGCTGAAAATCGCCCTAAAAACTGCGAAGTTAAACCAATAGGGAATATCGGTCAAATTGTCAACGTTTAACTCCTATATCTAAGGATAGATTATGCTTTTTCCCCGATCGAGCGGCATTTTACTCCACCCAACATCCTTTCCCAGCCGATTCGGTGTTGGGGACCTGGGCATAGAAGCATATAAGTTTATTGACTTTTTAGTGGAAAGCGACCAGCAATACTGGCAGATATTGCCGCTGGGCCCTACTGGTTACGGCAATTCTCCTTATTCCTGCTATTCAGCAATGGCAGGAAATCCGATGATGCTGAGCCCGGAAATTCTGCGGGACGAGCAATTGCTCAGCGATCAAGATTTAGATAGTTTGCCGGAATTTGCGCTGGATACTGTAGAATTCGATCGGGCGATCGCGCACAAAGTACCTCTGCTCAAAAAAGCCTGCGAAAACTTCAAAGCGAAAGCATCGCCGATGCAGCAAAAAGAATTCTCGGGTTTTTGCCAGAGCAAAGCGTTTTGGCTGGAAGATTATGCCTTATTTATGGCACTAAAAGACACCTTCAACGGCTCTAGCTGGCACACTTGGGAACCAGAAATTGCCCGACGCAAACCGGAGGCGCTAGACAAGTGGCGGCAGCAGCTAAATACTGAGATTTATTACTACAAATACGTCCAGTTCGAGTTTTTCCGCCAGTGGACAGAGTTGAAATGCTATGCGAACCTGCGCGAAATTAAAATTATTGGCGACATTCCGATTTATGTAGCTCACGACAGCGCGGATGTGTGGTCGAATCCCAACTTATTCTGCTTGGATGAAGCAAGCGGAGAAGCAGCTTTAATGGCGGGTGTTCCCCCGGATTACTTTAGCGCCACAGGTCAATTGTGGGGCAATCCGGTCTACAATTGGGAGGCGCTGCAAGCAAATAATTTTGAGTGGTGGGTGCAGCGTTTTGAAGCGCTTTTCGATTATGTAGATGTGAGCCGGATCGACCACTTCCGAGGATTTGACGCTTACTGGGCGGTAAAGCGCGGGCAGGATACTGCGATGGATGGAGAATGGATTAAGGCTCCTGGAACGGCTTTGTTTGAGGTAATTAATGAAAAGTTTGGGAACTTGCCGATTATTGCTGAGGATTTGGGGGTAATTACTCCTGAAGTGGAAGCTTTGCGCGATCGCTTCGAGTTTCCGGGTATGAAGATTTTGCAGTTTGCTTTCGGCGCGGGCCCGGAAGATCCTTTTTGGCCTTTTAATTACGATCGCAACTGCGTAGTGTACACCGGTACCCACGACAACGACACGACTGTCGGCTGGTTCAATCACCTCCAACAGTACGAAAGAGATGAGGTTTTGCGTTATTTGGGCTGCATCGATCCCCAAGGAATTCACTGGTCTTTAATTCGCATGGGTTGGACTTCTGTTGCTAATTTGGCAGTTGTGCCGTTTCAAGATTTGTTGGGTTTGGCTACGGATGCGCGGATGAATTTTCCGGGGAAAGCAGAGGGAAATTGGGGCTGGCGGTATCGGCGCGAAGCTTTGAATTGGGAGGTGCGCGATCGGCTAAAAACCATGACTTACACCAGCAGGCGCGCTCCCAATAAAAATTGAACAAAAATGGGTAATCGGTAATTTGTAATCAGCTCGTGTCCGGTCAATTACCCCTAACAAAAATGGTTCGTAGTGGGGGGTGGTGTGCGGGGTTTTTAAGGGGCGACCCCGCACCCCGACAAAAC
>JBBSNU010000590.1:0-3610 GCA_038260455.1 Chroococcales cyanobacterium
CAGAAGATTTGCTAGTTTTGAAGAAAACTTTTCGGATTTTATACCATTCTGGCTACACCCTAAATCAAGCTTTGGAACAGTTGGATTTGTTGCCAGAAAATCCCCACTTGCAGCACCTGCGGAGATTTGTGCAGCAGTCTGCCAGCAAAGGGCGGCGCGGTTTGATTCCTGGTAAAAAGTGAATGGGCTAGAATAAATCTATCCACAGAGCGATGCTGGCCCCATGAATGTATATACTTCAGTTAAATCTACATCCCTTGAAACAGAACAAGATGGCTGCATCAGGTTATCAAATGTTAGCTGGGAGCAATTTGAAGCGATCGAATCAGCCTTTAAAGATATCGGCGGTGTAAAATTTTTCTATCTCGATCGCATCCTGCAACTTATGACTGTCTCCCCGGAACACGAAATCATCAAAAAGACTCTCTGTATGTTGCTAGAGGCATACATGAGAGCAAGCGGGATTCGATTTTACGGCAAGGGCGGGCCGACTCTGGGTAACAGAGAGTTGGGAGGTAGAAAAGAGCCGGATGACTCCTATGATATAGGATCTCCAAAAACAGTCCCAGATATTGCTATTGAAGTGGTAATTACCAGCGGCGGAATAGATACTTTAGAATTTTACAAACGATTGGGAGTTCGGGAAGTTTGGTTTTGGCAAAACAACCAGTTATCTCTCTACTGCTTGAGAGGTGAAAATTACGAGCAAATTACCCGCAGTACATTTCTGCCATACCTCGATTTAGAATTACTCCTGCGCTGTGCTAATATGCCAGATCAATATGATGCTGTAACTGAGTTTCTACAACAAATCTCACCCGTTTAAAATCAGAGTTTAATTGAAAATATGAAAATTTTTATCAGCACTGGTGAGGTTTCTGGCGATTTGCAAGGAGCTTTGTTAGTTGCTGCCTTAAAACGTCATGCTGTCGCGGCTGGTTTGGATATAGAAATAACAGCTTTGGGCGGGCAGCGCATGGCGGAAGCTGGCGCTACTATTTTAGGCGATACTGTCAGTATTGGTTCTATGGGCCTTATAGAATCTGTGCCGTATATTTGGCCGACAATCCAAGTTCAGCAAAAAGCTAAACAATATCTCAAAAACTTTCCCCCGGATGTAGTTGTATTGATTGATTATTTGACTCCAAATCTCGGTATTGGTAGCTACATTCGCCGCTGTTTGCCGGATTTGCCCGTGGTTTGGTATATCGCACCTCAAGAATGGGTTTGGTCGATTTCTCCTCGCAATACAAATCTGATTGTCAGTATTGCCGATCGCATTTTGGCGATTTTCCCCGAAGAAGCTAGTTATTATCGGGAAAAAGGAGCCGAAGTGAGTTTGGTGGGTCATCCTTTGCTGGATAGAATGCAATCTGCGCCCTGCCGGGAAGTTGCCCGCAAAATGTTGGGAATTGCGCCGGAACAGGTGTCAGTGGCTCTAATTCCGGCTTCTCGACAGCAAGAACTCAAGTACCTGATGCCGGTTATATTTGAATCTGCTCGAATTATTCAAGCCCAATTGCCGGAGGTTCATTTTTGGATTCCGCTTGCTAACCAAGCTTTCGGCAGTAAAATAGCAGAGGCGATCGAGAATTACGGTTTGCGGGCTACTTTGTTGGAAAATCAAACTCTGGAAATTTTGGCTGCTGCCGATATGGCTATTACTAAATCTGGTACTGTTAATTTGGAGCTGGCTTTGCTTGATGTTCCGCAAGTTGTCGCCTACCGCGTCAGTCGGATTACGGCGATGATTGCTCGCCACGTGCTGAAATTTTCGATTCCTTTTATGTCTCCGCCGAATTTGGTGGAAATGAAGCCGATCGTCCCGGAGTTGTTGCAAGACGATGCTACTGTGGAAAATATCGTCAAACACGCACTGGAATTGCTGCAAAATGCCGATCGACGACAGCAAATGAAAGCGGGCTATCGCCAAATGCGGGAAAGTCTCGGAGATTTGGGGGTTTGCGATCGCGCGGCTGCGGAAATCGTGAACAATGTTAAATTAAAGACAGCTTGTTAAAGCAATTTTATAATTGAAATGTTATGTCAAGCAATCGGAAAAAGCGACCGATCGCTGTTGATTTATTTGCAGGCGCGGGCGGCATGACTCTCGGCTTTGAACAAGCAGGTTTTGATGTACTTGCTTCCGTCGAAATTGACCCAATTCACTGCGCTACACACGAGTTTAATTTCCCGATGTGTTCTATTTTGTGCAAAGATGTCGCAGAGCTCACAGGATCGGAAATTAGGAAAAAATCTGCGATCGGCAGGCGAGAGATAGACGTAGTAATCAGCGGTTCGCCCTGTCAAGGATTCTCGTTGATGGGAAAGCGCGACGTGGATGACCCGCGAAATTCTCTAATTTTTCACTTTCTACGCTTAGTTTTGGAATTGAAACCTAAGTTTTTTGTCATGGAAAATGTGCCGGGAATTGTGGCCGGCGAACACAAAGAACTCCTGAATATTTTAATTAGCTCTTTTGGGGAATCAGGCTATCAAGTAGAAGAAAACTATCAGGTTCTTAATGCCGCTCACTACGGAGTGCCGCAAGCTCGCAAACGATTGTTTTTGATTGGGTGCAAAAAAGACTTTGAGCTGCCAAAATATCCTCAGCCAACTACTATGCTGCCGAAAAAGAAACTTCCTAAACGCTATAAAAAAGTTAATTTACCTGCTGTTCCGACTGTTTGGGATGCGATTGGAGATTTGCCGGAAGTGGAAAAGTACAGCGAGTTGCTGTACCGAGATTGGGTAGTGGCGGAGTACGGAAATTGCAGCAGCGATTACGCGAGTTTTTTGCGCGGATTCGATGATTTTGAAAATGATTATGGTTACGATCGCCAGTACGATCGACAAATCCTCTCTTCGAGTCGGCGCACAAAACATTCTCTCGAATGTATGGAAAGATTTGCAGCCTCCGCCTACGGCGAAAAAGAGCCGATCAGCCGTTTTTACAAGCTGCACCCCGACGGAGTTTGTAACACTCTCAGGGCTGGAACCGACAGGGCGAGGGGCGCTTATACTTCGCCAAGGCCAATTCACCCGATCGTCCCTCGGTGCATTACAGTCAGAGAAGCTGCGCGGCTGCATTCCTATCCTGACTGGTTTAGATTTCACGTCACCAAATGGCACGGTTTCCGCCAAGTCGGAAATTCTGTACCGCCGCTATTGGCGAAAGCTGTAGCTGCACAGATTATTGGCGCTTTGGGTGTGAAAGCAATTAAGCCTAGTGTCAAGTTTCCAGTTGGAGATGATTCCTTGCTTAAACTAAATTGGTTGGAAGCGGAACAATATTATCTACAAGGTTCGTAGTGAGGACTTTAGTCCTTCCAAATCGCAGGATTTTAGTCTTAACTAAAAACACTTCTGCCGCTTCGTAGTGAGGACTTTAGTCCTTCCAAATCGCAGAATTTGAGTTTTAACTAAAAACACTTTCCCCGCTTCGTAGTGAGGACTTTAGTCCTTCCAAATCGCAGGATTTGAGTTTTAACTAAAAACACTTTCCCCGCTTCGTAGTGAGGACTTTAGTCCTTCCAAATCGCAGGATTTGAGTCCTCACTAACAACACTTTTGCCATTCATTCCGCAACCAAGCAAGCGGGAGCATCTCA
>JBBSNU010000591.1:0-3605 GCA_038260455.1 Chroococcales cyanobacterium
AAGTGCAGCACCGCATCCGCACCCCAAATGCGCTCCAAATATGTGTAGTAAGCAGCAAAACCGTGGTGCGGACTGGCGGAACGAGAGAATAACAACCGCATCGGATCGCCTTCGTATCCAAAGGTAGGTTGCACTCCGATAAACACGTTACCGAAATGTTTGCCGTAAATCAGCAAATTTTGTCCGTCGCTGTTCAAATGTCCGGGAGGCGGGCCCCAATTTTCTTGCAAACGTTCCGAATAAGGAGTGAATTCTTCGTATTCAGCTACAGACATCCGGTGAGCAATATTTAACTCGGGACTTTGGTATTGGGCTGTTGCGTCGTGGATGACTTCTTGCATCAGTTTTTCGGCAGATTCCGGCAGTTCTGGCAAGTCGTAACCGTTACCTTTTAGGGCTTTCAATACTTCGTAAATCGAGCCGAAAACGTCGAGGTAAGCGGCTGTTCCGACGTTGCCTTTGTCGGGCGGGAAACTGAAAACTGTGATCGCAACTTTCTTGTCTAATTTTGGTTTGCGCCGCAGCATTGCCCATTTCATGGCGCGCTGGGAAATTGCTTCGATTCGGTCTTGTAGGGCGATCGCCTTGCCAGTTGCGCCATCACGTCCCGACAAAATAATCGGTTCGATCGCACCATCCAACTCAGGAATAGCAACTTGCAAAGCAACTTGAATCGGGTGCAAGCCTAAATCGCTATTTTCCCACTCTTCCGTCGTTTGGAAAACCAGCGGCAAAGCCACCATGTAAGGGCAGTTTAGCTTTTTCAAAGTCTCGATCGCCTTCGGGTGATCTTGTTTCGCCGGGCCGCCCACCAGGGCAAAACCAGTCAGAGAAACTACCGCATCGACGATCGGCAGCGGTGCCAAACCTTTGGGCCCAACTTCCAAGAAAAAGGTTTCCACCGGTTTCGAGAAGTCCAAACCGCCGGCAAAAATCGGCAAAACCCGCGCGCCCATTGCCTCAAATTCCTGCACGATTGCGACGTAGTGCGCGTCATCTCCGGTAACTAAGTGCGTGCGCTGCAACACTAAACCGATGCAGAGTGCGAGGGGGTCTTTGAGGTCTGCGGAAATATCTGTGCGGGCATTATACCAGTTCAGATATCCTTTGACATCCTCAAACATTCCTGGTGCCAAAGGATGCCAAATCCCCATATCCGGGTAGACAACGGGTTCTTGAAAACTTAGCTGTTCTTGGCCTTTGAAGACATATTTATGTGACAGCATCAGCAGGAAGTTTTCCAAGTTTTCTTGGGAACCGCCCAGCCAATACTGGAAACTCAGCATGAAGTTGCGGGCATCTTGGGCTTTGTCGATCGGCAAATATTTCAGCACTTTCGGCAAAGTTTGCAGCAGTTTCAGCATTCCGTCTTGGAAGGAACTACCGGATTTTTCCTTCCGTTTTTTCATGAATTCGCCGATCGCGCTTTTGCTTTGTCCCAACTGCGCCATCGAGAAACTGCCCATTTTATTGAGCCGCATCACCCCAGGCATCGACGGGAAGACGACGGCGACATCCAAGCTGTCGCGCAGCGGTTCTACAGCCGCTACCACTTTTTCGGCCAAATCTTCGATAAAAATTAGAGAAGCAATAAATACGTTGGCATCGGCCACATCCCGCTTGAAGGCCTCGTAATTTTCGGGGCTGCGGAGTTCTTCGATCAGGTAGCCGCTGATTTCTATTGCCAGATTCGGATTTTTGTTATTTATCGCTCGAACCGCTGCGGACAGGGCGCTTTGATACTGCGGTTCTAGTACGACATAGACCACCTTCATGAGCGATCGCCCCTGCAAGTTTTCCGGCGCGATGTGGCGAATGGTGGGCTTGACGTGAGTGAACATCCGGTTAGGCTCCTTTAAGATGCTGTTTTCGGCAATCGGGAATTTTTTTATCCCATAAGCATTTTTACCAGAAAACGCTTACCATTGGGCGATTTGAGATTGCACATGACACAATTCGACAAATTTATTGCGATTTTTCGTTACATTATTTGACAAATTCCTTGAGCAACCACTCCAAATTTTCTTTATAAATCTTTACTTGACAAATAGAATATAAAGTGTTGTAAATAAATTATGATAACAAAATAAACGTTTAACCAATCTTTGAGAAAAACCATCCTGACCAAGGTTCCAAAGTTTGTAGAAGTAATTAAACTGGCGATCGAGCAATTAATCAACCACGAAAAGGCATAAATTCCGAATATTAAATTGTCCCTTCGGATGAGTGCGATATTAGAATAACCGATATTTTTACCGGGAACTTAAAATTGTTTTAAAAAGTCTATAATGTAGAAGTTCCCGATCGGCGATCGAACGCCGGCGAAATTAATTGCTTTTGATTGTCAGGCTCATCAAAACCCTAGGGGGAAAACATGGCTAACTACGCAATTTTCGACGAACAATACTACCTCGCCCAATATCCTTGGGTCAAGCCTGCCATTGATGCAGGAATTATTAAATCTGGAAAAGAACACTTTGAAAAATTCGGTCAAGCCGGCGGCTTAACTAAAATATCGCGGTATTTTGACGAAGCTACTTACCTTGCCGCCAACCCAGACCTTCAACCCTTCGTCCGCACAGTCAATCCCAACGCACCTTTTGCAACCGGTCTCGATCACTTTATTCAGTTCGGTTACGATGAAGGACAGCGCCGGGCCCAAGTATCCCCCGAATACAACGAAACCTTTTATTTAGCAAACAACTCTGAACTGCAACCGTTTATTCAGAACGGAACTTTCAAATCTGGGTACGACCATTTCATTAAATTCGGGGCAAAAGAAGGTCGTTTTGGAACTTCATTTCTTGAACCGGAATACTTAAAAGAAAATCCCGATATCGTGCCGTTTGTCAACTCAGGCGCCTTGAAAACCGGTCGGGAGCACTTCTTCAATTTCGGGAAAAACGAGCCGTCTAGATCCGCAACTTTTGTCGGCAGCCGCAGCAACGACGTCATCACTGGTGCGGGTGCGGGGAATGCGGAACTTGTCGGAGTAGAAGTAGGTATCGATCGCAACGGCAACCGGCAGTATGAAAGCTTTGGCACCAATGAATTCGATGTCCTGACCGGCAGTCCGGGAGTTGATATATTCGTCCTCGGAGTTCCAGCAGCAGCCCAGAATCCCTCCCCAACACCGCTATATTTGGGTAACGGTCAAGCTACGATTCGGAACTTCGACATAGAAAACGATTTTATCCAACTGCAAGGAAATTCTTTAAGCGACGGCTACAGCCTGAATCCCGTTGGCAGCAATTTGTCAATCCAGCGTTTTGGAGACGTGCTCGGCGTGATTGAAGGAGGATCAAGCTTGGGTTTGACTTTCCAAGAATCTAACGGTAATGGTACTTTCTTGATTGGTTAGTCATTGGTCATTGGTCATTGGTCATTGGTCATTGGTCATTGGTCATTAGTCATTCGCTAATACTGATGATTGATGACTTTTGAGTTTTGGTGGGCGATCGTCTTATTCAAAAAGGGCGATCGCCCTTTTTTATGCTGCAATCAAAACCATTAAAAGGGATGTAACAAAAATCAATTGACGACGCGCAGAAGTATGATCTTATAATAGATTGGTTAAAAATCGATGTAACAAAAATTTACTTGAC
>JBBSNU010000592.1:0-3601 GCA_038260455.1 Chroococcales cyanobacterium
GTATGGAGTTTAACTGCACTTTTGGCATCCGGTTTAAGAAGTTTCGGATACAAAATTGGTTCTCAACCTTTCTTCGATACTCTGCGAGTAGAATTGGGAGACAAACCGCTGTCAGAACTTCTAGAAGCTGCCCAACTTCGCAAAATTAATCTTCGAGTTTTTGATGAGGCGACAGTCGGAATCACTTTAGATGAAACTGTTACCGTTGAAGACGTGCAAGAGTTGTGGGAAATTTTCTCACAAAATAAGGATTATATCAGGGCTGACGGGCAGAATGCTCTCAACATTCCGCTGGATGCAGAGGAATTGAATTCATACTTAACGTTACCAGATTTTTGCGATCGCACAACCAGTTATCTCACCCATCCAGTTTTCAACAGCTACCACTCCGAAACTGAACTGTTGCGCTATATGCACCGTTTAGAAGCCAAGGATTTATCGCTAAATACATCGATGATTCCCTTGGGTTCTTGCACAATGAAATTGAATGCAACAGCCGAGATGCTGCCGGTGACTTGGCCGGAATTTGGCAACATACATCCCTTTGCGCCCCGCAGTCAAACTCGCGGCTATCAAATGATGTTCGTGCAACTCGAACAGTGGCTAGCCGAAATCACCGGTTTTGCCGGAATTTCCTTGCAACCAAACGCAGGTTCTCAGGGCGAATATGCGGGATTATTAGTAATTCACCAATACCACGAACACCGAGGCGAAACTCACCGCAATATCTGTTTGATTCCCCAGTCAGCCCACGGCACAAATCCGGCTAGCGCGGTAATGGCGGGGATGAAAGTAGTTGCTATCGAGTGCGATTCTCAGGGAAATATTGATGTCGCCGACTTGCAGAAAAAAGCCGAGAAGCACAAAAATGAACTCGCTGCTTTGATGGTGACATATCCATCTACCCACGGCGTTTTTGAGTCAGAAATTAAAGAGATTTGCGAGATTGTCCACAACTGCGGCGGACAAGTTTATATGGACGGCGCAAATATGAATGCTCAAGTTGGTTTGTGTCGCCCTGGTGATTTTGGTGCTGATGTTTGTCACTTGAATTTGCACAAAACTTTCTGTATTCCCCACGGTGGTGGCGGGCCTGGGATGGGGCCGATTGGAGTCATGCCTCATTTGGTAGAATTTTTGCCCAGTCATTCTATTCTTAACAGTCAACAGTCAACAGTTAACAGTCAACAGTCAACAGTTAACAGTCAACAGTCAACAGTCAACAGTCAACAGTCAACAGTCAACAGTCAACAAACATCAGTTGGTGCTGTTTCGGCTGCGCCTTGGGGCAGTGCGAGCATTTTAACTATTTCTTGGATGTACATTCGGATGATGGGAGGAGTCGGTTTAACTGAGGCGACGAAAGTTGCAATTCTTAATGCTAATTACATGGCGCATCGGTTAGAATCTTATTATCCGGTTTTGTATAAAGGGAAATCGGGTTTAGTGGCGCACGAGTGTATTCTGGATTTGCGACTTCTCAAAAAATCTGCTGCTATCGAAGTTGATGATATCGCTAAGCGGTTGATGGATTACGGCTATCACGCGCCGACTGTTTCTTGGCCTGTAGCGGGTACGGTAATGGTGGAACCGACGGAAAGCGAATCGAAACAGGAATTAGATTCTTTCTGCGATGCGATGATTGCGATTCGAGGCGAAATTGCGGAGATTGAAAAAGGTAATGTGGATTCGCAAAATAATCTGTTGAAAAATGCGCCGCATACCGCAGAATCTCTGATGGTTGATGAGTGGAACCGTCCTTATACTCGCGCGCAAGCTGCTTATCCGACTGCTTGGACTCGCGAATATAAGTTTTGGCCGGCGGTGGGCCGGATAGATAATGCGTTTGGCGATCGCAATTTTGTCTGTTCTTGTTTGCCAATGGAGGCTTATACTGAAGATTGCAATCCACGAGTCTAGATCCCCTAGCATCCCCACATCTCTGTCTAGAGAGATAAAATTTGCATAAAACTAGGTAATTTAGGAGATTTTTTCTCCTAAATACCAGTTTTGGGCTACCATAGTGGCTGAAAGTAGTATAATCAAATGCCTCCTAATGGGTGAAAACAATGTTAATTCAACTTACTATACAAAATTTCTTATCCTTCAGGGATGAAGTCACTTTTAGTATGGTGGGAGTTAATAGCGACCAACAACATATAGATCACCTTGCTGAAGATGCAGCCGGAAAAGGGCGATCGATATTGCCAATTGCAGCAATCTACGGAGCAAATGCAGCAGGCAAATCTAATCTAATCGAAGCTATAAGTTTTGCCAAAAACTTAGTAGTACAGGGAACTCGAAGCAGTGAAACTATCCCTGTTTCTCCATTCAAACTGGGTGATTATAGTAAGCAACCTAGCAAGTTTGAGTTTATTTTTACGCACCAAGGTGCTCAATACTCCTACGGGTTTACATTAAATAGAGAGCAAATTTTTGAAGAATGGCTTTATGGGATCCCTGATGGCGGAAAGCGGGAAGTGATGTACTTTGAACGGGTCACTTCATCAAAAAAAGAAACTACAGTAGAATATGGTTTAAAACTAAAGGGTCGAAGTAAGAAGCGTCAACAGTTTCTAGATTTTATTGCAGAGGGGACTCGCCCTAATCAACTTTTTTTAACCGAATCTCTTGAGCGAAATGTTGTTATTTTAAAACCTATTTTTGACTGGTTCAGAAAAGTATTAACTATTATTCCAGCAGAAGCAGATTATACGGGCTTAGAAATTGGTATACTCAGTGATGAATCATTTACAGACTTTCTGAGTGAGTTTCTGAAGTTTGCAGGAACAGGAATTGATTCCATAGTTACAGAGAAAGTAGAGTTAGATTTTGAGCGACACTTGCCAACTCTGCCTAAAGTTGTAAGAGATCATCTTATTCAGACCCTGAATCAAGCAGAAAAAAATTCAATGGCAATGATTGAGAATTTAGGAGGTACAAGATTTCTGGTCTTTAAGGACGATCAGAGTCAATTAACCTTGATTCAACTCAGAACTCGTCATCGCAGTGAAGACGGAGAATTTATTGACTTTTCAATAGAAGAGGAATCAGAAGGAACTCAACGTCTGATTAATTTGATTCCCGCTCTTTTTATTTTAAAACAAGAAGAAGAAAAAGTCATTTTTCTGGATGAACTTGATAGACGTTTGCATCCTCTGCTTTCTCGGAATTTTGTACAAGTAGCAATGACTTGTAGAGATAAAAAAAATCAACTCATTTTTACAACCCATGATACCAATTTGCTAGACTTAGATCTACTCCGACGTGATGAGATTTGGTTGGTTGAAAAGAGCGAACAAGGTGTGTCTAGTCTTTACTCTTTAGCCGAATTCAAAATGAGACCTGATATTAAAATTGAGAAAGGTTATTTGAACGGACGTTTTGGGGCTATTCCATTCTTTGGGAATCCACAGAATTTAGGCTGGCTTAATTGTGAAACCGATTTATTGGTAAAAACAAACTAATAGCAATGGGAAAAATTAAGCGTACAAAATTATTAGATCGCCAACAGGATCGCAGAGATGCCAAACTTTTTATAGTTGCTACGGAAGGTAAGGAAACTGAAAAACAATATTTTAGGATGTTTAAGAGTACGAGA
>JBBSNU010000593.1:0-3600 GCA_038260455.1 Chroococcales cyanobacterium
AATGCTAGGGTATTCAATTAAATTACTAATTCATTATCTAAAATTTGGAGATGTTCCAATTACCCATCAAAATCCCAGAAATCATTTTCGGCTCCCCTCTCGTATTTTTGCCCGTATCATACTCTGATTCAGCAACGCCCGCCGACTTTAAGGAGTTTTCAACTAAAATTAAATAAATCAGCGCCGGGACGTAAAATATTAGGTACAATGGGACGATTCAGCCAATGTCCCTCCGCATTTTTAATCGCGGTCAAAAAACTAGAACGCACGTACTTGTAACGGGCTTTAACAATTCCATCTTCTTCGATTTTAATATACAAACCCTCCATGCGATCGCTTTTATCAGTTTCTTTCAAACACCGCTCCTCATCCCATCCCAATTCCCGACACTGCAAAACTAACCGTTCCAAATGTCCCGGCAAAATAAAATTAGATTTATCCATCAACTGCATCATTTGCTTCGGCGATTTCAAAACTCCTGAAAACAGCACGGGAACTGACACTAACGGCAATCCGCTTAACAACTGGCGGCGGGCGATCGTGCTCAAAAATTGATTTTTTTCTAAGTCCAGCACGTCGTATTCCATAAAATAGTGCGGCAAAAAATCATAAAAAACCGTATGTTTTGCATAAAGCCATTCACCGTACAAAATATAACGATTTCCCAGCACTTCTCCCAGAGTTCCGCTGAGACTGAAAGCCCACTGTTTGAACAAGTTAAAATGTTTTTCTCTCGGCCCGCCGGTGAGATAGTGGCCGCGGCTTTGCAGCAGCATTTGTCCGTCTGGTGCGAAGCTGATGCCCGTATTTGCGCCGTCTACCTTTTCTTCGATGATTAAAGGGCGATCGGCAATAGCGCTAAACGGCACGCTATCGAGGTCTTCATCACCAGGCCCGAAACGCGAACCTTCGATATGATAAGTTCTGGGATATTTAACAATTGCCATAATCAACCGATTTTAGATTTTAGATTTTAGATTTTAGATTTTTAAGGCGAACCCATCCACTTTATTTTTTATATTTTTAATTTTAGATTTTTAGAGGCGCATTCATTCAATTAAGCATTATAATAGATTTATCACAAAGGAGCGTGTAAAGTTGAAAAATCAAAATTTCCAGAGCCTATCATCAGCACTCGCTGGCATTCTATTAGTAGTCGCGCTGCTCCTCGGCTTCAACTCTTTTGTTGTCATCAATCCAGGTGAAGCAGGAGTAGTCAGCATTTTAGGAAAAGCCACAGATGGAGCGTTGTTAGAAGGATTTCACTTCAGACCCCCGCTGATATCCAAGGTAGATATATACGATGTAACAGTGCAAAAATTTGAAGTTCCCGCCCAGAGTGCGACTAAAGACCTTCAGGATTTAAATGCTAGTTTTGCCATCAATTTTCGCCTAGATCCTACGAGAATAGTTGAAGTCAGAAGGACTCAGGGAACCTTGGAGAATATAGTCTCAAAAATTATTGCTCCGCAAACGCAAGAAGCATTTAAAACAGCAGCAGCTTTGAGAACTGCCGAACAATCTATTACTCAAAGAAGCGAACTGAAAAAAGACTTTGATGCTGCATTGAAGGAACGGCTGTCAAAATATGATGTAATCGTGCTTGATACCAGCGTTGTCAACATTCGATTCTCCACAGATTTTGCCAAAGCTGTTGAAGAGAAACAGGTTGCTGAACAGCGGGCGCAAAGGGCTGTGTATGTTGCTCAAGAAGCAGAACAACAGGCTCAAGCTGACATTAACCGCGCTCAAGGTAGGGCAGAAGCTCAAAGACTTTTGGCTGAAACTTTGAAGGCTCAGGGCGGCGATTTGGTGCTGCAAAAAGAGGCGATCGAAGCTTGGAGAAACGGTGGCGCTCAGATGCCTAAAGTGCTGGTTATGGGCGGAGGATCGAATCGGGTTCCTTTCATTTTTAATATGAATGATTTTCAGGAAGAGTCCGATCGCCCAAATGTTACCAACAATTAAAATATAACTGACGGTAACAAACCGGGTTGCCTCAAAAGCGCGCACAAGTCCTACGAGAGTTGTTCGAGTATGCTACACTTCTGAAAGTCAAAATATAGCGACAGCTTGAAACCTGTCGCTATAAAAGCGAAGTCCGCAATTAAAACGCTGGCAGCACAGTCATTTTAGGAAGCAAGGAGAAATCATGACCAAGGCTATTATGGAAACCGACAAAGGTACTATCAACTTGGAACTGTTCGATGCGGATGCACCGAATACAGTGAAGAATTTTGTTGACTTGGCGGAAAAAGGTTTTTACGACGGACTATTGTTTCATCGAGTCATTCCTAACTTTATGATTCAAGGTGGCTGTCCCAAAGGTAATGGAACTGCCGGCCCAGGATACAAAATTAAGTGTGAAATCAACTCGCATAAACATTTGGCAGGAACTTTATCGATGGCTCACGCAGGCCGCGATACAGGTGGCAGCCAATTCTTTATTTGCCATTCTCCCCAGTCTCATTTGGATGGAGTTCACACAACTTTTGGCCAAACAGATGATATGTCTGTCGTGAATGCAATCCGCCAAGGCGACAAGATTATTTCGCTCAAAATCGAGCCTTAATTTCAAGTAATTAGTGGCGTTTGTAGTAAGGACTTTCGTCCTTATTGCAAACAAAAGTTTTAAAACTTACAAATAAATATTAGATGGGGAGGGCGGGTTTTGCACTACTCTAGTCGCTGGCATCATAAATTGTTAGCTAAACCCGCCCCTACAAGAGGGCGGGTTTCGCACTACTCTAGTCGATTGTATTGTAGATTGTTAGCTAAACCCGCCCCTACAAAATATTATGGTTTTTGGGGCGCTAATTTACTTAAAATATTTTCAAATATACAATTTATGACTGTAATCAATGATATTGAAACTCTCGATAGTTTATTCTGGGATGCGCCGGAAGTTGTGCGGTTTGGGTGACGGAGAATCTGTACGGGAGCAATGAGGTGAGGGCTTTTCGGAAAGGGCGATATGCTGTAAATGTCGATCAAGAAGTGTTCAATTTCAAAGTCGTTACTTTCGGTGCAGATACGGCGGCTGTGACGCTCGAATTTCGGCGCGTAATGGATGGAGTGGTGCGGCTGGGGCGGCAAAGTCAGATGTGGCGGAAGTTTCCTCAAGGGTGGAAGATTGTTTCCGCTCACGTTTCTTTATTTGCCGGTGTAGGTGTTATATTGATCGTGTCCATTGAGTTGCCCGCAATCAAATTATGTCGATCAAGTCTGAGCGGGTTTATAGATATTCTGGATGTCAATTACAGATTGTTTTTGAAACCTTTCCCTACAAGTGTTGTGCTTAATTTACCGGACATGACATCAAAGGTAAGAAAACAATATATTCAGCCTAATATCCGATAATTAATATTAGTTTTTGCTAATTCTACTTAGATTGGTTGTCTCAAGATTCAATACAGTTCATACTTAAGCAAAGTACAAGGAATCGAGCCATTAAAAACCGGAATTCGCTTTGATGTCCTGAGTCCTACTTGTTTCCCCAACTCCTTATTTCCTGTCAAAATAAACGCATTCCAACCTTTAAAACGCTGCTTGAAAATATCGCCTAACATTTTATAAAGTTCCCCTAATTCGCTAGCATCT
>JBBSNU010000594.1:0-3590 GCA_038260455.1 Chroococcales cyanobacterium
CCATCCACCAACATATCCGTCGTCACCGCCAGAGATTGGTGAGGATTTGTCGGAAGTACCGCACAATCATCTCCCACAATTTCGGCGGGGCAGAATTTTTGCAATATTCTTAAAAGACCTTGTTCTCCGATATCCTTAACTTTCATAATTAGCAATTAGTCGATCGAACTTTCGCACTTTAAATAAATCCACTTAATTAAACATAAAATATGACTCCCACTCAAGCTTACTGTGTATCTCTTCTGACTTCACGGCGCTAGATAACTAAACCTTTATTCCTTCTTCCTTCTTCCTTCTTTTCACCCTGAGCGAAGCCGAAGGGCCTTCTTCCTTCTTCTTACCATTCTTTACCAGAACTCGGCGGCAAGCGCAACCTTGGAAATCGATAAAAAGTATCTCCTTCATCATCCACCTCTAAAATCGCAGAAAAAATCTTCACTTGCCGATTCAAATACTGCTGAGCAACTTCAGCCTCAACCCTAGCGCTGGCGGCCAACTGAATCAGCGACATCTGACTGTTTTGATTTTCCAACAACTGATAAAAAGCCTCATCCAATTGTCGTTTTTGCTTGCTTTCATTCAGATTATTGACAATCAACAAGCCTGCGAATCCGCCCAAACCAATCACTAATAAAAATTCTAAAATTGCCATAATATCGATTTAAGTCCGAGCTTTCATAACGATGAATAAAACTAGATGAAATAATGATGTTAATTCAACTTTTACTTATCTGATTAACTCTGGCAGCCTGCGGAGGCAGGCTTTGTTTGTGTAGAAGCGATTTAAATCGCCGTCTTGATTGATTCTTGCAGCCCGCAGAGGCGGGCTTTGTTTGTGTAGCGATTTAAATCGCCATCTTTGTTTGCGTGCCGATCAAACTTGAGGTTTAACTAAATTTTCCTTACCTTTAATCACCTTAGCAGATACAATCTTGTCTCCCTGCTTCAGTTGCTCCAAAACCTCTTTTCCTTCAATCACGTAACCAAAAACAGCATATCTACCGTCCAACAGATTCAAACCAGCGGGCGTAAGTTCAGGTTCAAACAAGAAAAAGAAAAATTGAGAAGAACCGCTGTCTGGATCGGCTTCTTCCCTAGCCATCGCCACAGTACCGAAAGCCGAAAAAGGCAAAACAGGCTCGTCGCGATAGCGCCCCGCATCTTCTAAAGTAATCCCGTAAACAGGTTCTTGGTCGTCCCTAACGAGCACTTCTAGCGGAATATTCCGATATTTGCCAGTAGTTGGGTCAATAAAACCCACTTCCTTGCCTTCGGGGTCTCCCGTTTGCAAAACATAGGATTCTTCCGATCGAATAAACGGCAAACCGTCATAAAAACCTCGATCGACCAAATCCACAAAATTACCAGCAGTCACCGGCGCGCTGTAACCGTCAACCACAAGAGTAATTTTCCCCTTTTGAGTTTCCACAGCCACAGTAGCGCGCCCTTTCAGTTGAGGCAGATTAGCATACTTTGCCGGCACTTCAAACGGAAACTCTGTCACCATCAACTCTTCGATTTCGCCTACCGAACCGAGGATTGTGGCTTTCAAATCAATCACTTTTTCCCTGTCTTTAGCCTCAACAGCCTTTTCCAGTTGGACAACTCCCTCCTTGACTCGCGCGACTAGCGCCTCAGCTTCCGGCTTTTGCGCCTCGGGAATACTCCCTAAAATATCAGACTCCCGCAGGTTGAGAATCCTCGAAGCCTTGCTGACATCGCTGCTAATGGGCCCCCAACGCTTAGAACGTATGTGGTTGCCAATGTCTTCGAGACTGATTTGCAATTCTCGCACAGTCTGATTGTCAATCGGTAAAGCTAAGCGCAGCAGCGCCCGGCCGTCGGTAATCGCATTCCCCGCAGGCATACTGCTGGGGCGTTTGGCATGGGATACTTCACTGAAACTCAGGGAGAGTGAGAACAGCAGGAGCGCTAAAGCGACGGTTTTGACCAAGCGCTTGCACCTATCGATCGAGAAATTCTGCAAATGCAACATAACTTTAACTTTTATTGCCTCTTTTATCTTCCCACAGCGCTGCCCGCCTTCTAACCGTTACATCCGTTCACAAACTTCATTCCTGAGAGAGCTTTTTAGCTTTAGGTATAGAAGTTGCTCCCTTTCAACGGTAAAATAAAATGCCAATTGCTTTTTGATGCCGTCAGCTAGACTGCGGCTTTAAGCTGACCCCGCTCAAAAACTGATACAATCCCCAGACTCCTGTCGTGGAGAGATTGAACATTTTAGACCGAGGTTCCTGCTTTGGTGACTCACCCAGCAGCCAGTAAATCTCAAATCGAAAAATGGCCAATCTAAAATCGACTGACTGTAGTTCCCCCGTGCCCTCCGGCGACGGGATTGCCCGCAAAAATTTATATGATTTCCAGTAACGACTTCCGAACAGGTGTTTCAATTGAATGGAATAACGGCGTGTGGCGGGTTATCGAATTCCTCCACGTCAAGCCAGGAAAAGGCTCAGCTTTTGTGCGGACAAAATTAAAAAACGTCCAAACAGGAAGCGTAGTAGAACAAACTTTCCGGGCTGGCGAGACTATGCCTCAAGCCAATCTCGAAAAGAGCTCGATGCAGCATACCTATAAAGAAGGCGACCAGTTTGTCTTTATGGATATGGAAACTTACGAGGAAAGTCGCCTCAGTGCTAAGGAAATAGGCGATCGTGTCAAATATCTCAGTGAAGGAATGGAAGTCAGCATCCTTCGCTGGAACGACCAAATTATGGAAGTGGATCTGCCCAACTCTGTCGTCTTGGAAGTGACGCAAACCGATCCAGGAGTCAAAGGAGATACTGCCACCGGTGGCAGCAAACCCGCCCTCCTCTCCACCGGCGCTCAGATTATGGTGCCTCTATTTATTTCCATTGGAGAACGGATTCGGATTGATACTCGTGAAGACAAGTACCTCGGTCGAGAGTAGAAACGACGGAGTAAAAGGGAGTTTTGAGTTCGGGTTTCAGAGTTTTGAGTTAAACAACTAAAAATTCCACACTTATCGCTCAAAGCTTAAAAATTATCCCTTTTGTCTCCAAACTCGGTGAGTTTCCTAGCTTCGCCGGATTCCTAATTTTCAATTTTCAATTCTCAATTACCCTTGAATCTGCTGTGCAATTAGACTTAAACCAGCTTTGCGAATTGCTAACTGTTTTAGACAAAACAGGCATTTCGGAACTGACGTTAAAAAGTGGGGAGCTTGAACTGACAGTACGCAAAGGCATTCTAGCCAGCGAACCAAGCACCGCTGCAGCGCTCCCTGCTGCTGCTGCGACAATCGCTCCGATCGCCCTGGGTGTTGCTAGCTCCACTGCGGCATCACCGGATGCTGTTGGCGAAAATTCAGGAGCGGCTCAGGCTCAGGCCCCTGCTGCCGTTTCTGCTGCCGTTTCTGCTGCGGTTTCGGCTCCTGTCGATACCAAATGGGTGTCAATTATCTCGCCGATGGTAGGAACCTTTTATCGCGCTGCTGCTCCCGATGAGCCACCTTTTGTCAATGTGGGCGATCGGATCAAAGTCAGCCAGACAGTCTGTATTATCGAAGCGATGAAGCTGATGAACGAAATTGATGCTGATGAAGTGTC
>JBBSNU010000595.1:0-3576 GCA_038260455.1 Chroococcales cyanobacterium
GTTCCCGGCCTGTCTCGGTGTCCCCAATTTTCAGGGTATTATCCCATGAAGCCGAAATCGCGGTTTTACCGAGGAGTGCGATCGCCACTGCTGTTACCCTGTCACTATGACCCGTGAGAGTTTTCAGTTCCCGGCCTGTCTCGGTGTCCCAGATTTTCAGGGTATTATCCCATGAAGCCGAAATCGCTGTTTTACCGTCGGGTGCGATCGCCACTGCTGCTACATAGGAACTATGACCGGTGAGAGTTTTCAGTTCCCGGCCTGTCTCGGTGTCCCAGATTTTCAGGGTTTCATCCCAGGAAGCGGAAATCGCTGTTTTTCCGTCGGGTGCGATCGCCACTGCTGCTACATAGGAACTATGACCGGCAAGCGTCCGCAGCGCACCTTCATTTGCCCGCTCTAAATTAGCCTTCAAAGGCCGCAACCAAGGACGATCTTTCGACTGCTTTGCTTGTTCCAGCAGGGCTTGAATCTCATAGGGGGGCGTGATTTTCTCTGTTACTGTTTTGATGGGTTTACGGGGTAAAAACCTAGCCATCAATGGTAAATACTCCCAAAAATACTTATATTCATCTACAATTTGAGTTCTTTCAAAATCCAACAACCTCCCCAGCAAATGCCCTGCAAGCTGCGTTTTATCCTTATCTAAAACGTGCGCCGACTTGCGAATTGCCCCTTGAATCAACTTCAGCGTTTGATTTTGCTCCCCCGACAGCAACACATCAGAATTTCTCGCTAAATCATAATCCTCAATTAGCGCTTGTACCCCCAACGCCTCCAACTTCGCCTCAACAAAATCGAAATCCGTCAACAACTGATGCAGCCTTTCCCCTTGAACACTATCCGCCAAATGCCCCGGCAGAGTTTCCAAAGCATAAAGCCGCTTTTTCGGCGACAGTTTCCCCAAGTTTTGTTTAAACTTACTCATCGCCGTACAAATCCTCCCACAAATTATCAGAAATCGCCGTTTCGATATCCCGCAGCGACACCCCAGCTTTCTGCACCACATCTATGCGGTGGAGAAACTTTTGGAAACTCGCGTGATAAATACTGTAATCAGGAGAAGTATCGCCGCTGCGCCGCAAAAACTGCTCCCAATCATCCAGAACTTCCTGCACATCTACGACATCTTCCTCAGCAAAATCCGCCAAAATATCGCAAGAAACAGGCTTGCGAACTTTAGTCAACAAATAAATAACCTTCAACTTCCGGCGGCGCAATTCTTTATCCTTAACCGCCATTTCCATCCGCCCCCAATACTTCAGATAATATCCTTCCAACTCCCTCGGCAAATCTTTCAAACTCACATCGCTGTACTTGTCTCTCTCGATATCATTCAGCACATAGCGGAGGTACATAAAATTATTTTGGCTTTTCTCTGCCACAACTGCCACAAACTGTTCCCGGCTCAAATTTTGACGGTTAATCCAATCCTGAATTGACAAACTATTGCTGGTGCGTTTTTCAATATAAGCCTTGACATCTTCCAGACTTTCGGCATTATATTGCATCAAATCAAAAACCTGATGATTTGGCAAAGGCAGAGTTTTCGGCTGTTTCGAGACAATAAAATAAACATTATCGGGCAAAGCATCCGGCAAATAGAGGACATTGCTACCTTTTCCCTGATCCGTCAAATCAACTTCATCCAGCGCATCCACCACAAAAATCAACTTTTGCCCGCCCAATTTAGCGCTAACTTCCCCCAACAACCGACTTAAAAAATTGCCATCAGTCGTCGCATTCTCCGGCAATCTTGGATAATCCAGTTTAAAGACTTGAATTAACTGAGTGCAGACATTTTGCAGAAATTGCTTGGGCTTGACAGTGCCTTGAGATTGCGAGTTAAAATGGACAATACAGTGGCGCTTCAGCAGCAACACAAACATCGCCATAATTGAACTCTTCCCGACACCCGGTTCGGCTTCTAAAACAAAATAGCCTTTCGGATTGTCCAGCAAGAAGCGGATCATTGCGTCAAACACAAATTTCCGGCCCGTAAAGTCTTGAACTTTCTCATTAATAATCGTCTCGCACTCGTAGGGAAGCGGCAATCTGGGCGCGGAAGTATCAACTAATCTTTGCAGCAAATCCTGTATTTGCCCTAAATCGGATCGAATGCCAATTTCTATTGATGCCAATTTCGCCATCACTTGACAAATCTGCTGCTGACTGGCCACAGCCTCCAATTTATCGAGGATTTCGCCATTTTGCAGCCCCAAATCTTTGAGCTCTGCCAAAGCAACTTGGTGCAGATTCAACACCATCGCGGCAAACTTCTGCCCACCAGTCTCCGCATCCTGTTTCAGCACTTCCCGAAACGCTTGCGGAAAAGTTGCGTGCAGTTTCTGCGCCACAAACTGCACGATTTCACCATCGAAGGATTTACAGTCACTCGCCGCGAATCTGTTAACAAAAATCCCCCAATCTTCCGCAGTCAATCCCGTAACTTCATCAAAGTTATCAGCCGAAAAAATCTTAGTAAGTTGGTCTTCGGAAATCTTTAAAACACTTGACGAATCGGTAACTTCTGTGTTAATATTGAGCCAATAGGTAATACTTTCCTCGGCTAATTGGTTGAGTTCTGTTTCAGGCGAAGGCAGATGCTTAGATTTGGCAAGTTCTTTTAATTCAGTCGATCGCGCCACCGACTTGAGAATATAGCCGATCGCCTCACCAGCCGCCCTAGTCAAATCGTGATTGTCCAGGATATGCTTATTCTTAGCCAAGCGATCGACTATTTTGTTGCCGATATCCGCAGACACCAGATCTCCAGCCAAACTAGCAGCAATCGCCGATAAGGCAGAAACACCCACAACTGCGATCGGGCCGCCCATCATCGCAGCAGCAGCTTCAGCCCCCGGCCCGCCGAGCACACTAGAAATAACCTGCCCGACAGTCATCACCGCGCTGCATCCGAGCAACCTAGTTTTAATATTTGCTAAATCTATCTGTGGCATAAATTAAATATTTTTCTCACTTTGCCGTAGTTTAGCGCGGCGAGAGAATTGCCACAAGGTAGAAATGTGCAAAAAGTGCGATCGAATGCTGTCGATGAGTGGAGGCCGTTTCCGAGATGCGGTAGGGGCGGGTTCACCAACATCTTTAATACCCACAAATAATTCAGGTAAACCCGCCCCCACACAACCAATAATCCACATCAACCTTGATTTATATCAAATGTCAAAAAGTGCGATCGAAATTCTGTGATTGGGTGGAGGCGGTTTCCGAGATGCGGTAGGGGCGGGTTCACCAACATCTTTAATACCCACAAACAATTCAGATAAACCCGCCCCCACACAACCAATAACCCACATCAACCTTGATTTATATCAAATGTCAAAAAGTGCGATCGAAATTCTGTCGTTGGGTGGGGGCGGGTTTTTGAGATTTTCGGTTATTGGCTGAGATGGTTGGTGAACCCGCCCCTACGGATTTTTGGGATTTTTTGTTGTTAGGTGGAGGCCGTTTCCGAGATGCGGTAGGGGCGGGTTCACCAACATCTTTAATACCCACAAACAATTCAGATAAACCCGCCCCCACACAACCAATAACCCACATCAACCTTGATTTATA
>JBBSNU010000596.1:0-3547 GCA_038260455.1 Chroococcales cyanobacterium
GAATCGATCGACAATAAATCGCAAATAATAGGACTAAACTTGTGAAATTGATATTTTTACTGTGGCTGCTTCCTATGTAATTATACGGTTGCGGAACGGTAGACGCTCCGCATAGAATATATTTATAGTTTGGAGCTGTGTTAGTTGACAGGAGGGTAGAGTTTGAGTTAGCCTCGGCTCGTAGGATAAAAATTTATTTACAGCCAAAAACACAACATTCAGATTCTGGCGATTGATCGCGCTTTGGCCTGAATGGTTAATTAAAAGAAGTATTAAAAATCCCGTTACACTTGTTCCTAAGTTTTGAGTTCAATACTCGCAGGTAAGTATGTCTTTGCCAGCAGCCGACCGTCCCCAATCTGTAGCAACTGATAGCGGATCTTCCTATCAACTTTCACCGATCCAGCAGGGGATGCTGTTCGAGGGCCTTTCGGGCCAACAGTCAGGGGTAGATATCGAACAGGTACTGTGCAGCCTGGGCGAAGAGTTGAATGTTTCAGCTTTTGTCGATGCTTGGCGCCAAAGTGTCGATCGATATCCAGTTTTGAGAACGAGTTTTAGTTGGTTGGATCGAGAGGTGCCGGTGCAAACTGTACACCAAAAAGTCGAAGTGCCAATTGTTGATGAAGACTGGCGCAGTTTATCGGAGGACGATCGCGCCCGCCAACTCGCAACCTTTTTGCAAGCCGATCGCCTGCAAGGATTTGACCTAACTCAACCGCCGCTGATGCGTTTGGCTTTGTTCCGAGTTGCGGAAACCCAATACAAACTCATCTGGACTTATCACCATATTTTGCTTGACAGTACCTCGGCAATAACTGTTTTGCAAGCAGTTTTTACCTTGTACGAAGCCCTGACTGGCGATCGACAATTAGAATTAACACCGCCCAGTGTCGATCGAGATCGCAGCGATCGGATGCAGCAAGATATCTCGAAAACAGAAGCATTTTGGAGGCAATACTTAAGCGGTTTGTGCGATCGTAATCCTTTGGTTGGCGATTTTTCCAGGGCAGGCAAGATGCCCGCCCAACCAGAAAATGTATCAGTTGTGGAACAGGAATCTTGCCTGTTTCCGACACTGCCAGAAATCCGGCTTTCTAGCAGTGTTACCGCAGCTTTAAACTCTCTAATTCAAGAACAACAACTAACCCTAAATACCCTACTGCAAGGAGTCTGGGCTTTACTCTTGAGCCGCTGTTCCGGTTCGGAAGATGTAGTATTTGGATCTATTTGCAACAGCCGATCGCCAAATATAGAAAAAACAGAACCAGCAGTAGGATTGTTCATCAATACTTTGCCGCTGAGAGTAATTGTCACGCCAGAAATGCCAGCCATCGATTGGCTGAAACAACTGCAAAATCAATGGAATGCGCTGCAAGAATACAGTAACGTACCGCTGGCGAAAACTCAAGAATGGAGCGACATCTCCCGCAGCAGTGCTTTATTTGAAAGTTTGCTAGTAGTTGAAAAGTGCCAGTTCAATTCTGCCTTGCAATCTCTAGGCGGTAACTGGAAAAATCGCGAATTTCAGGTTTTAGAACAGACGAGTTTTCCCCTAACAGTTTACGCCTACGGGGGAGACGAATTGCTGCTGAAAATTGCGGGCGATCGCCAGCGGTTCGATGAGAACGCCATTACCCGAATGTTGGGACACCTCCAAACTTTGCTCGAAAGTATAGCCGCGAATCCCCAGCAGAAAATCAGCAAATTGTCAATGCTGACAGCAGCCGAAATTGCTCAATTTCAGGCCTGGAATCAAACTGAGGCAAATTATCCAGACGACAAATGCGTTCACCAATTATTTGAAGCGCAAGTCGAGCGATCGCCCGATGCCATTGCCGCCGTTTTTCCCCACAATTCCCGACAGCAGCTTACCTACCGCGAACTCAATTCGCGATCGAATCAACTAGCCCATTACTTGCAGCAATTAGGAGTCGGGGCCGATGTTTTAGTCGCGATTTGCATGGAACGTTCCTTAGAAATGGCGATCGCCGTTTTAGGCATTCTCAAAACAGGCGCAGCTTACGTGCCGATCGATCCGGCTTACCCCAAAGAAAGGCTGACTTTCATGTTAGCCGACACCAGAACTCCCGTTATACTCACACAATCTCACTTGGTTTCCGGCTTGCCGGAACATCAAGCCCGCACCGTTTGTTTGGACGCAAACTGGCAAGAAATAGCCAATTACAGCACCGAAAACCCCGCCAGCATCGTATCTCCCGACAACTTAACCTATACAATATATACATCCGGTTCCACAGGCAAACCCAAAGGAGTTCTCCTCCCGCACCGCGCCCTAGTCAACCTGATTGCGTGGCAACTGCAAAACTCCACCTTGGAAGACGCAGCCAAAACCCTGCAATTTGCATCTCTCAGCTTCGATGTCTCATTTCAAGAAATGTTCTGTACTTGGTGTGCGGGTGGCACCCTCGTTTTCATCACCGAAGAAATGCGGCGAGATGCGCGGAGTTTGTTGCAGCTAATCGACACAGAAAAGATTCAAAGACTATTTCTCCCTTTCATCGCCCTGCAACACTTGGCCGAAGCCGCCGATAGCTATCAGCTAGTACCAAAATCGCTGCGCGAAGTAGTCACCGCCGGCGAACAGTTGCAAGTCAACCGTTACATAGTCAGTTTCTTTCAGCAGCTAGAAAATTGCACCCTGCACAATCAATACGGCCCCTCGGAGAGCCACGTTGTCACAGCTTATACCCTCAGTGGCCCGCCGGAAAATTGGCCCGCACTGCCTCCCATCGGCCGCCCTGTTGCCAACACGGAGATATATTTGTTACACATGAATGGTGAGCCTGTGCCGATCGGCGTTCCTGGAGAATTGCACATTGGAGGTATCTGTTTGGCGCGCGGCTACCTCAACCGCCCCGACTTGACTGCTGAAAGATTTATTCCCAATCCCTTAAGCGATTTTAGATTGCCGATTTTAGATTTGAGATTGGAGGATGCACAGAAATTAGAGATTACTGAAAGCCAAGAAGTATCTAATTCTGTCCGATCGCATCTCCTTTATAAAACAGGAGATTTAGCTCGCTACCTGCCCGACGGTAACATCGAGTATATCGGACGCATTGACGGTCAAGTCAAAATTCGCGGCTTCCGCATAGAGTTGGGAGAAATCGAAACTGCACTAGCAAAACATCGGGCGATAAAACAAGCTGTAGTGCTAGCGCGGGAAGACACACCGGGGGACAAACGATTGGTTGCTTATTTAGCAGTCAATCCAGAAGAGCAACTGACAATTGCTGACCTCCGCGTCCAATTGCAAGGGCAACTCCCCGATTACATGGTGCCTGCGATTTTTATGACTGTGGAGGCGATGCCGAAGACTCCCAGCGGCAAAATTG
The DNA here is from genome assembly GCA_038260455.1 of Chroococcales cyanobacterium. Lineage (GTDB taxonomy): Bacteria > Cyanobacteriota > Cyanobacteriia > Cyanobacteriales > Microcoleaceae > Microcoleus. The sequence goes on from JBBSNU010000596.1 coordinate 3,360, forward strand.
ACCGCCGCGCCCTGCCGCCACCACAACAGCAGCGACCTGAACAGTCGCAGGGTTACGCGGCACCGCAGAGCGAGTTGGAGAGAGTGCTAGCGGGCATTTGGTCTAAGTTGCTGAAGCTCGATCGCGTGGGGATTCATGACAATTTCTTCGAGATTGGAGGCAATTCTCTGATGACTCTGCAAATTGCC
>JBBSNU010000597.1:0-3502 GCA_038260455.1 Chroococcales cyanobacterium
ATTTTTCCTGGTCTTATCACAGTTTGGGCGATGTTTTGCTCAAACTCGAACGCTGGGAGGATGCTGTCTGCGCCTACAACCAAGCTATTGAGTTAAATCCTGATTTTTCTTGGTCTTATCACAATTTGGGCGATGCTTTGCTGAAACTTCGGCGGTGGGAAGAGGCTGCTGCTGCGTACAAACAAGCTGTTGATTTAAACTCTGATTTTGCTTGGTCTTTCTACAATTTAGGGGACGCTTTAACTCAACTAAAATATTGGGATGAAGCTATTGCTGCGTATTTAAAAGCTGTAGAAATTGATGCAAATTTGCCGGGGATTTACGATAAGTTGGGATTTGTTCTCGAAAAAACTAAGTCTGATTTACAGTCGGTGTTAGAAAAATATCAATTGCAAGTTACAGCGGAAAATCAGGGATTTTATTTGGATTTAGCAAGAAGTTTAGGAAAGTATAACCGCCCAAAAAACGCCATTATTTTTTACGAAATGCTTTTGAGATTTATGCCAGATTGTGCTAGAGTATCAACGGAATTAGAGCAGTTGTTGAAACAGCAGGAAAAGTGGGTTAGCACTTTAGCCTCCGCCCGCGCCACAGTCGCCCAAAAACCCGATGATTGCTGGTCTTATTACAATTTGGGTGCTGTTTTGAGCCAGCAAAAATATGGGGAGGAAGCGGCGGAAACATTTTTGCAAGCAATCCAAATAAATCCCGATAATCCTTGGTGGTTTTATTACAATTTGTGGGAAGTTTTGGTTGAGCAAAACAAGCTGGATAAAGTTGAGAACTTTTGCCGCGAAGTTGTGGAAGCTCAACCGGAGGCTTTCTGGCCTTATTTGAATTTAGGGGAAGTTTTGACGAGACAAGATAAAATTGCTGAGGCGATTGATTGTTATCAAACTGCTAGTTACAAACAAAATTTGGCATCTATTCTACTTAAAACTACAGGCAAGCTGCCTCTTACAAAAATAACAGATAAAGTTAAATTTCCTAATTTTATAATTATTGGTTCTCAGCGGTGCGGCACGACTTCTCTGTACACTTATTTAGCTGAACACCCGCAAATTTTGACTCCGATTAAAAAGGAGATGGATTTTTTCTCGTGGCATTTTCACAGGGGAATTGATTGGTATTTGGCTCATTTCCCGCTAATGCCGGAGGGAGGGGAGTTTGTAACGGGTGAGGCTAGTCCGAGTTATTTTGACTGTCGGGAAGCGCCGAAACGTCTCTACAGCGCGTTTCCAGAGGCTAAGCTGATTGTGCTTTTGCGAAATCCGGTCGATCGCGCGATTTCTCATTTCTACCGCTTAAAGGGCTTGAATTGGGAAGGGCGATCGCTCGATCGGGCAATTAGCGATGAAATTGAACGGTTGAATCAAAATCCAGAATACATCATCGGCGAAGAACCGGGCAATTATTTAGCTCGCGGTAGGTATATAGAATTTATAAAAAACTGGCGGGCTTTCTTTCCCCCAGAACAGTTGTTAGTTTTGAAAAGTGAAGATTTGTATGCAGGTGCGGCGGCGACTGTCAGTCAGGTTTTAGAATTTTTAGATTTGCCGGAATATCAATTGTCTGAGTATCAAAATGCTAATCCTGGTGTTTATCAGCGGGTAAATGAGTCAATTCGTGAACTATTGAGCGATTATTTTAAACCTTACAATCAGGAATTAGAGGAATATTTGGGAAGAAAGTTTGATTGGGAATAAGATAGGACGTACGGTTGAAACCGCGCCTATACAAACAAAACCTGCCTCCGCAGGTTGAATAAAAGGCAATTAAAATTAGGTTATTCTCTTCAGTCTGCGGAGGCAGACATCGTTTGTGTAGAAGCGGTTTCAACCGCCGTCTGCTTACTAACGCATCCTTAGTCCTGACCTTGTTGAATACAGCGCTGTTGATAAATTTGAGCCGCTTTATCTGTGGGATTGCGGCGCAGGCACTCAGCAAACAATCGCTCCGCATCTCCAAGCTTTTGCAAATGGTAGAGTACCAAAGCTTCTTCAAACACTGTTCTCGTGGCTACCTTGCCCTCATAAGTCTCAGGGGGATCGGCATCGAAAACTTCAAAAATCGATACCGTTTCTGATTTGCCCTTAACTTGTACGCGATCGATAAGACGGATAGCATACTGGTTAGAATCTGGCAAAGATATAAAAGTTTCGTGACTAATTAATATTGAAACTCCATATTTTTTAGTCAAGCTTTCTATCCGCGAGGCCAAATTCACTGCATCGCTAATCACCGTGCTATCCATTCGGTTTTTTCCCCCAACCGTGCCGAGAATTAAAGAACCTGTATTGATGCCAATGCCAATCTTAATCGGCACGTATCCAGAAGCAGTGCGATGTTGATTATATTCGGCAAGACGATGTAGCATATCAATGCCTGCTTTGACGGCATTATCTGCCTCGCCGCTAAAGAGGGCCATAATTGCATCGCCAATATACTTGTCAATAAATCCTTGATTTGCAGTAATGGCTGGCTCCAGGCGTGACAAATAGGCATTAATAAAGTTGAAATTGTCTTGCGGAGTCATACTTTCCGACAAAGTTGTGAAGTCGCGAATATCCGAAAAGAGTACCGACATTTCCTGTTGAACTTGGTCGCCTAATTTAACATCAACAATGCTTTCTTTATTCAGGAATTGGAGGAATTGGCGGGGGACGAAACGCTCAAAAGCCTGGTTAAGTTCGCTGAGATTATTGTAGAGACGCGCATTTTCAATAGAAATAGCTGCCTGGGAGGAGAGTAGGTTTAAAACTTCCAAGCGATCGGGAGTAAAAGCGTATGTGGTTAGATTATTTTCTAAATAGATAATTCCTACCAGTTTAGCTTGATATTGGAGAGGGAAGCACAGAATTGATTTAGGCTTATGCGCTTTGATGTAGGGGCAATTAGCAAATTTAGGGTCATTTGCAGCATCGCTCAATACTACACTTTCCCGCGTGCGAGCCACATAGTTAACAATTGTGTGAGAAATTAAAAGTTTATCCCCAAGTTCCCACCCCGACTTGACGGGGATTGACTGCAACACAGTCACGCCATCTTGATCCACAGAGCCTTCAGCTTCAATCAGCAATTTTCCCTTAATTTCTAGAATCAAAAAGCCCTTTTGCGCTCCGGCATTCTCAATAATAATCCGCATCAATTTCGCCAGTAATTTATCTAGCACAATTTCCTCGGATAGCGTTTGTGAAGCTTTCATGACTGTGGTCAAATCTAGCTCAGAAGAAGTGCGATGGCCAGTTGTGGTAGGCGGCGTAGATGTTCTTGTGCTGAGAGTTCCCCTATCTGAAGACTTTTTTGCTAATAATTGCGGGTAGCGTCTATCTAGATCGTTAACTTTAGCTGTTGCACCCCAGCGGAGATAGCAATAACGGGCATCTTGCATATAGACTTGCGCGATTTTATCTTGATCTAAAGCGAGATAAAACTTAGCGGCGAGTTCGTGTGCCAGTGCTTCTTCATTGATGTATTCATGTTCTTTAGCAAGAGCAATAGC
>JBBSNU010000598.1:0-3500 GCA_038260455.1 Chroococcales cyanobacterium
AAGGTCTAAAGTAGCCCAAAAAATAAAGAGGCCGGAAGATTGCAGGCAATGCCAACACGCTTCCGACCTTGCTGAATAACAGGGTATGCATATGTTTTTAAAGTATGGCAGGGAAGCTTTCGAGATATCAAGAGGGCTATTGCAATCACCCACTTTTGCTTTCAGGTTGTGTTTGCAAGGCTCATACCATTTTAGACTTAAAATTTGAAACTTGAGAGCGGGTGATGGTTACAGGTTAAGGATTCTAGCTGTTTTTATGTAGCGGGTGCTACAAAAAATGGGCGCTTGCCGGTCGTAAGCGAAGCAGGCCGAAGGTATGGGAGCATCTCAGTTTTGCAAAAAGCATTTTTTTTATCATAGTGCGAGCTTAAGAGCTCGCGTATTGTATAACTCGCTCTTCGGGGACGATCGCACTATAATGCAAAACTGAGATGCTCCCGAAGGTATCGCCCATTCTTCCCTAATTCTTTGCCGCTACAACTTCACACCCCACTAGCAACTGCTTCAGGCATCTGCTGCCGCATCCGCCGCCCCAGCAGAGCCATCCGCACACCGCCCGCCGGCCCTAAAGTCACCCCTCGGCGTTTAGCCTGTACCGGCTTTTTCTCGGCCAATACCAAGTCGAAATCGCGCAAAATGGTTGCCAGCACCAGTTTCATCTCCAACTGCGCCAGCGCCAAGCCGATACAGCGGCGGCTGCCGCCTCCAAAGGGCAAATACTCGTAAGGCGAGAATTGCCTCTCCAAAAACCGTTCCGGCTTAAATTGCAGCGGTTCTGGATACAAATCCTCGCGCCTGTGGGTTAAATAAATCGAGCCGAAAACCACCGTACCCGGTTCGAGTTGATGTCCCATCAGTTCCACGGGCTCTCGCACCACTCGCGGAAACGTCAGCATTCCCACGGGATAAATTCTAAGTGTCTCTTGACAAACCGCACTCAGGTAAGGCAACCGGGAAATCTCCATCGGGTCTGGATTTTCGCCCAAACTGTCCAATTCTTGCAGCAGTTTCTGGCGCACTGAGGGCAAACTGTAAATCCAGTAAAATGCCCAAGCTAGGGCCGTTGCTGTGGTTTCGTGGCCTGCAAACAACAGCGTCATCAACTCGTCGCGCAATTCTTCATTCGTCATCGGTTCGCCGTTTTCGTCGCGGGCGGCCATCATTAAGCTGAGAATGTCGGTGCGGTTGCTGTCTGGTTGCTGTCTGCGTTCTGCAATTTCCGCGTCCATCAGTTCCTGAATTTTCCGCTGCTGCTGTTTCATCCGTCCCCAAGGACTCCAAGCGCCCCAATCTTGCTGCATCCAAGGCAGAAATAGCATACTCGATCGCAGCGGAGAGCTGGTGGTATCGATAATTGAAGCCAGCAGCGGGGACAGTTGCTGCAACCGCGGCCCTTCATCCAGTCCGAAGACTACTTGCAAAATTACCCGCATGGTGATTTCCTGCATGGCGGTGCGGGCGACAAAAGGTCGATCGACCGTCAACTTGCTGGCAACATCTTGAGTAATATCGCAAATTTGCTGGCCGTAGTTTCGCATCCGTTCCCCGTGAAAGGGCGGCATCAATAATTGGCGCTGGCGTTTGTGCTTTTCTCCCGAGATCACAATCATCGATTGTTCTCCCAGCAAGGGTTTGAGAATACCGTTGATATCGCCTGGAGCCTCAAGCGCTTTGCTGTTGAGCATTTCCTGGATCCCTTGCGGGTTGTGGATCATCACGAATGGTTTGAGGTTCCCCCATCGAGTTGTGAAAATCTCCCCGTACTTTTTGGCGCTGACATCCATGTATGTCAACGGGTCGCCAATCCATTGAATTAGCTGCACGAAGCGGGGGGTTTTGGGGCCGTCAGGTAGTGTCATATCAATTGCGTTGTCTGGCAGGAGTTAGGCAAAGTCAAGGGATATAGTCTTTCTCAGATAGATGAGGAGTTGAGAAAGACTATAGAAGTCCCATCTTTAATTATGTTAATCGATTATTCTCGAACGGTGCTTACAATGTCCTGTCCCAGCTCTGTAAAACGCACTGTTTTGATTTGCCAAGGAGCATAACTGGTTAAAGTTTGGCGCACGCCTCCAAACAAACCTAGCATTTGACAGCTCGACAGATTTTGCAATTTCTGCCGGGAATTCCCGAAGGCCCGCAGATCGAGGGTCGCTATTCCGAGGTCGCGATCGATCGTGAGCCGATAGCCAACCAAACCAAGACTATCGAAAATCTGCTGCTTTAACACTTCATTAACGACGGATGACATTAACTGATTGTCGGTGCCTGTTACTGTTTCCGGGTTCAGAGTTTGACAGAGATTGTTTACCTTATAAACTTTAACGGTGACTGTATTTTGTGATGCTACTCCACTGTCTAAAACAGGAGAAATAAAGTTAGAAGGCGGCGCTGCTTGAGTCGATCGAGTCTGAAGTTGATTTCCCGTTAGCTGTAGGTCTCCGAATTGACCGGTGCTAGTTTGCGATTGGCTCTGGTTTGCGGTTAAGTTCGCTGCATCATAGCTGGAACAACTGCTACTGCCCATCAAAATTAATCCAGCGGCTAAATACCCGAACTGTTTGCAGATACTGTTCATAGTTTTTAATACTCAACTAAACGTCTGTGTGTGGAGGGTGAATTTTGCTGGTAGAAAGCACTTACTCCCTGATTACACTCACTTATGAGTATTTCCCGGCATCCGCAATACGAGACTTCTTGGATAAGTTCTCGATCGATACATAAACCGCAGATGAAAAGCAGATAAACACACTCTAGAGCAGATAATTTCAGAGAATTTGTGAATCAGTGCAAGAGATATACGGAGATGAAAAAAAGTTAAGAGTTATGATTAATACCTGGCTTTTAGTGTGGTATCACGTAAACGGGTAAGGCACTTTATGCGTGCAACGCTGCTGCAGGCTCGGTATCTCATCAGATTAAGCTCGTAATACCAATTTCATAAAGTAGCGCTAGATATTACCCCCCCAACCCCCCCGCGAGTTCGGGGGGGCTAAGATTTCATCCATAGCATATCTTTAGAAAAATGGTATAACGCTAGATTGCCAGTCAGATCGAATAACCTATCAGCGGTGTGATGTAGCGTTGCAAATCGCTCGATCGCGTCTGATTTAAACAGCTTTTTTCCGGTTGGCGAAACCTTGACCTTGATTAGTAGTAATGAGGACATATTTTCGACGGTTGCGCGCATTTTACGAGGGCTTCGGAGTGGCATAACTGGGCTTTCGGTGCAGTTACAGAACAAAATCCGCATTAAAAATCCCTGATGAGTCGGTGATTGAAACCTCGACTGTACAAGCTTTCCTCCGCCGAGACGGACTAAGAAATAAAGCGGGTATTTAAGCCGGATTTGGTATTGCAAACGTGCAAGTCGCGAACAACATAATTTAGCAGCCAGCCTCTGGCGCATTCAGGGTGCGATCGCAATATTTGGTGATTTTTCTACCGAATTCCATCAAAAATAGTGAGAACATCATCATGAAACAGCAATTATTGACGAA